>CAMLFF010000206.1 GCA_946479185.1 uncultured Sphingobium sp. | reverse complement strand
TGGTTATTGGCCCCGCGCTGGCGTGCGCGGGCAAGTGAGTCTGCGGCTCAGCCATGCGCTTGCCGATGGCACAAAGGCGCGGCTGGCCATAGGGGATCGGCGGTTCGATCTGCATGGTGGCGGCGCGGATGTGTGGTCCGCCGATCAGCGGATGGATGCCGCCATTGTCGCGGCGCTGCGCTCGGGCGGGCGCATGAGTGTCTCCGGTCGGGCAAAGGCGGGCGGCGTCTTTACGGATCGCTATGATCTGCGCGGTGCCGCAACGGCTATCGATGCAGCAGCTCTTGGATGTGCGAGGCTCAAATGAAGCGTATCGGATTGATTGGCGGGATGAGCTGGGAAAGCACCGCCATCTATTATCGGCTGATGAATGAGGCGGTGCGGGCACGAGTGGGCGGCCATGCGAGCGCTGACGTCGTCCTGCGCTCGCTCGATTTCGGCCCCATCGAAGCCCTGCAGCGCGGTGGCGACTGGGCCGGGCTCGAGGCGGCGATGGCGCAGGCCGCGCAGGATGTGGAAGCGGCAGGCGCCGACTTCCTGCTGCTCTGCACCAACACGATGCATCGCTGCGCAGACGCGATTGAGGCGGCTGTCTCGATTCCCCTGCTGCACATCGCCGATCCGCTGGAGATGGCGCTGGTCGAAATGGAGATCGAAACGGTTGGCCTGCTCGGCACGCGCTACACGATGGAGCAGAGCTTCTATCGCGACCGTTTGCAGGCGGCTGAAATCGAGGTGATGGTGCCCGAAGAGCCGGACCGTAGCGAGGTTCACCGCATCATTTTCGAGGAGCTTGTCGTCGGGCGCATGGAGGAGAAATCCCGCACGCGCTTGCGCGAAGTGATGGAGCAATTGGCAGGCGATGGCGCGGACGCGATCGTGCTGGGCTGCACGGAAATCGGCCTGCTGGTGCGGCAGGATGATGCGCTCGTTCCTATCCTCGATACCACCGTGCTCCATGCGCTGGCAGCGGTGACGATGGCGCTGGACTGACGCGCTTCCCAATCGCGCCATATTTCCCTATATGGCGGCCATGCTTGAATCCGCGACGCCTCTCATGCCGATCCCCGGCCATGTCGACCCCGTGCCTGTTCCGCGCGCCATTACGCCGCGCGAAGATGGGCGTGTTGACCTCATCGGGCTTTCCTCTCTGCAAATCCGCGAAGAGTTGAAGGCCGCCGGGCTGGATGAGAAGCAGGCGAAGCTACGCTCCAAGCAATTGTTCCACTGGCTCTATCATCGCGGCGAAACCGATTTCGACCAGATGACCGACCTTGGCAAGCCGCTGCGCCCCTGGATGGCGGAGCGGTTCGTCGTCGGGCGGCCGGAAGTGGTCGAGGCGCAGGTCTCCACCGATGGCACGCGCAAATGGCTGCTCCGCTCGGATGACGGGCAGGATTATGAGATGGTGTTCATCCCGGATGCGGGCCGGGGCACGCTCTGCGTCTCCAGTCAGGTCGGCTGCACCCTCAATTGCCGGTTCTGCTTCACCGGCACGATGCGGCTGGTGCGCAACCTGACGCCGGGTGAAATCGTCGGGCAAGTCATGCTGGCGCGTGATGCGCTGGGCGAGTGGCCGCGTGGGACAATGGCAGGGCTCTCGGGCAATGTGGTCGTTGAGGATGATGACCTCGACGATGATGACGAGGCGGGAGACTATTCCCCCGATGGCCGCCTGCTCACCAACATCGTGATGATGGGCATGGGCGAGCCGCTCTATAATTTCGATCATGTGCGCGACGCCTTGAAGGTGGTGATGGATGGCGCGGGCCTTGCGCTTTCGCGCCGCCGCATCACGCTCTCCACCAGCGGCGTCGTGCCGATGATGGCGCGGGCCGGGGCGGAGATTAACGTCAATCTGGCGGTTTCGCTTCATGGGGTGAGCAAGGAGGTGCGCGACGAGATCGTGCCGCTCAACCGCAAATATGGCATCCACGAGTTGTTGCAGGCCTGCGCCGATTATCCCGGCTCCAACAATGCCCGGCGCATCACTTTTGAATATGTGATGCTCAAGGACAAGAATGATAGCGATGAGGATGCGCGCGAGCTCGTGCGCCTGCTGCGCCAATATCAATTGCCCGCGAAGGTAAACCTGATCCCGTTCAACCCGTGGCCGGGTTCAGCCTATGAATGCTCCACGCCTGAGCGGATCAAGCGCTTCTCCTCGATCATCTTCGAGAGCGGCATTTCCGCACCCGTGCGCACGCCCCGTGGTCGGGATATCATGGCGGCCTGTGGCCAGTTGAAGTCCGCCAGCGAGAAGAAGAGCCGCGCTGAGCTGGATAGGCTCGCCGAGGAGAAGCAGGCCGCGCTTGGATAAGATTGAAGGCGCTTAAGTGGACGCGCTTACGGTCATCGCCTTTGCGCTCGGCGCAGGCATTGTTGGCGGTGCCATGAATGCGTTGGCGGGCGGCGGCACGTTTGCGACTCTGCCCGCGCTGATCGCGCTGGGCCTGCCTGCCAATATCGCTAATGCGACATCCAATGTCGCGCTGCTGCCGGGCGCGGCGGCGAGCAGCTTTGCCTATCGCAGCGAGCTGGGCCCGGTCGGCGGGGTTGGCTGGCGGACGCTGCTTGGGATCACCTTTGTCGCCGGGCTGCTCGGCAGTCTGTTGCTGGTGCTCACGCCGGGCGATGCGTTTGATTTCATCATTCCCTGGCTACTGCTCATCGGGTTCATGATGATCGCCTTCGGCCCGCGTGCGTCGAACTGGCTCCATGCGCGCGTCACCATCGGCCGTGGGACGCTGCTCGTCGTGCAGGCCATCATGGGGCTTTATGGCGGCTATTTTGGCGGCGGCGTGGGGTTGATGGTGACGGCGGTCTATGGTCTGCTCGCCCATGTCGCCCCGCGCGATATGTTTGCCATCCGCACCTTCATGCTGACGGTAGCGAACCTGGCAGCGATGATGATCTTCGTCGCATTCGATTTCATCGACTGGCGTGCTTGCCTGCCCATGCTGGTCGGCAGCATTTTGGGCGGCTGGGTCGGCGCCCATGTTGGCAAGCGATTGCAGCCGCTCTTTGTGCGCCGCATGACGCTGATCGTCGCCGGCGCCGTGACGCTCAGCTTCTTTTGGCGCACTTATGGGTGAGGCATCGCGCACCTAAAAAAAGGGTGGCGATGGCGGATTTCCTCGCGCTATAGGGTGGCGCCATGAGAATATTAGGTCGCTTGCTCGGCAAAATCATCACGCAGGGCACATTGAAGATCAGATATGCCGATGGGTCTTTAGAGACTCTCGGAACGCCCGCGCCCGAATGGCCGGATGTGACCATTTCCTTTACCGACGATGCCGCCGCGCGCGCCGTGGTGACAAACCCCGCGCTTGGCGCTGCGGAGGGCTTCATGGATGGGCGGCTCGTGATCGAGCAGGGCAGCGTGTGGGATCTCGTCATGCTCGTTACGGGCAATGCGCCGCTCGAAAGTAGCAAGATGCTGGATGAGCGAAGCGCGATGCGGCGCATCGGCGAGCGGCTCAAACATTGGCGGGATAATTACAACAAGCGGGATCGCTCCAAGGCCAATGTCGCGCATCATTATGATCTGTCCGAAGAGCTTTACCGGCTCTTTCTGGACAAGGACCTGCAATATAGCTGCGCCTATTTTGATGATGGCGCCAGCGACAGCCTCGAGCAGGCGCAGATCCAGAAGAAGGCGCACATCGCTGCCAAGCTGGCGCTCAAGCCCGGCCAGCGCGTGCTGGATATCGGCTGCGGCTGGGGCGGCATGGCGCTGTATCTCAACCGCGTGGCCGATGTGGACGTGCTGGGCGTGACGCTCTCGCAGGAGCAGCTCAAGGTTGCCCAGCAGCGCGCGCAGGCGGCTGGCGTTGCCGATCGCGTCAAGTTCGAGCTGATGGATTATCGCGATGTGCAGGGGCCATTCGATCGGATCGTCTCGGTCGGCATGTTCGAGCATGTCGGCGCGCGCCATTATCGCGAGTTTTTCCGCACTTGCCATAATCTGCTCAAGCCCGATGGCGTGATGCTGCTGCACACGATCGGGCGGATGAACGGGCCATCCTCCACCGACGGTTTCATGCGCAAATATATCTTCCCCGGCGGTTATGCGCCTGCGCTGTCGGAGATCATGCAGGGCAGCGAGCCGAACCGGCTTATCCTTGCCGATCTGGAAATCCTGCGGCTCCATTATTACCACACGCTGCGCCACTGGTATGACCGGGCGCTGGCGGCGAAGGCTGAGATCGTCGCGCTCTATGACGAGCGCTTCTACCGCATGTGGAGCTTTTATCTGGCGGCGGCGGCATCCGGCTTCCTCTATGGCAGTCAGGTGAACTTCCAGCTCCAATATGTCCGCAACCGCCACAGCCTGCCGTTGACGCGTGATTATATGGCGGCAGCTGAGGCGATGTATCGCGCCAAGGGCTGATCCGCGCGCTTCAATCGAATTTCTAGGTCTGTGAGAGCGAGTTTAATCGCTTACGTCACGCGCCCGTCTGACTTAACCTGTATCAATCAGATCGATTGTTAGGAGACTGGACATGGACGCAGAAACGACAGGTGCCTCACAAGGCTGCCCGATGAAGAAGGGTGCAGCAAAGCGCGCGCTCCTTGGCCGGACAAATCGGGATTGGTGGCCCAACCAGCTCTCGCTCGACATGCTCCAGCAGAACGGTCTGTCGAGCAACCCGATGGGCGACGATTTCGACTATGCAACCGAGTTCCAGTCGCTCGATTATGCGGCCGTGAAGCGCGATCTGCATGCGCTGATGACGGACAGCCAGCCCTGGTGGCCCGCCGATTATGGTCATTACGGCCCCTTCTTCATCCGCATGGCATGGCACAGCGCTGGCACCTATCGCACGGGCGATGGGCGCGGCGGCGCATCCTCCGGTTCGCAGCGGTTCGCGCCGCTCAATAGCTGGCCGGATAATGCCAATCTGGACAAGGCACGGCGCTTGCTGTGGCCGATCAAGCAGAAATATGGCCGTAAGCTCAGCTGGGCCGATCTGATGATCCTGACCGGCAATGTCGCTATTGAGTCGATGGGCGGGCCTGTGTTCGGCTTTGGCGGTGGACGCGCAGACGTGTTCGAGCCCGAGAAGGACATTTATTGGGGCACGGAGGAGAAGTGGGTCGGCCAGGAAGGCAATGAGACCCGCATCCAGCCCGACAAGGATCTGGCACTGGAAGATCCGCTCGCGGCGATCCAGATGGGCCTCATCTATGTGAATCCGGAAGGGCCGGGCGGTAATCCCGACGCGCTGCAATCGGCCCGCGATATTCGCGAGACTTTCGAGCGGATGGGCATGAATGATGAGGAGACTGTCGCGCTGACTGCAGGCGGGCATACGTTTGGCAAGGCGCATGGCGCTGGCGATGCCTCCAAGATCGGCGCGGAGCCGGAGGGCGCGGATATCGCGATGCAGGGCCTTGGTTGGCAGAGCGGCCATGAGAGCGGCTTTGGCGATGACAGCATCACCAGCGGCATTGAGGGTGCATGGACGCCAACGCCGATCAGCTGGGACATGAGCTATTTCCACATGCTGCTCGATTATGAGTATGAGCTGGTGCGCAGCCCCGCAGGCGCCAAGCAGTGGCAGCCGGTAGGTCAAACGCCGCAAGACATGGCGCCCGGCGCACACAGCCCGGATCGTCGCTTGCCCACCATGATGACCACAGCTGATATGGCGATGCGGGAAGACCCGGCCTATCGGGCGATTTCAGAGCGGTTCCGTGATAATCCCGCTGCGTTCGCGGACGCCTTCGCCCGCGCATGGTTCAAGCTGTGCCACCGCGATATGGGGCCAAAGGCGCGCTATCTGGGGCCGGAGGTTCCGGCTGAAGACCTGCTCTGGCAGGATCCGCTGCCTGCGGTGTCTCATCCGCTGATCAACGAGGCCGATGTTGCTGATCTGAAGGGCCGAATCCTTGGCTCGGGCCTGAGCATCGCCGAGCTGGTGACCACAGCCTGGGCATC
>CAMLFF010000205.1 GCA_946479185.1 uncultured Sphingobium sp. | reverse complement strand
GGCGGCATCCGCAGCGTCTCGGTCAGCACGCCATCCATGCGCATCCGCACGACAAGGCCGGTCTCATAGGGCTCGATGTGAATATCGCTCACGCCCTGCCGCGCGGCCTCGGCAATGATGCCGTTGATGAGGCGGATGGCAGGCGCATCATCGCCGCTATCGAGCAAATCCTCAGCCGTGGGCAGATCACCTGCAATGAAGTCCAGCTCATCGCCGCCCATGTTGAGCGAGCCTGCCATGGCGGCGGCTGAGCCGTCCATCGCATAATGATCGGACAGATGCTTTTCAAACGCGGGCACGCTCACCAGCGATACATCGAAGCTGCGGGCCAGATGACGGCGCACTTCCACCAGCACGCGCGGGTCAGCCCCTTCACGCAAGGCCACGGCGATGCGCGCCTTGGCGTCATCATCCACCTTGCTGGAGATGATCACCACGCCATGCTTGCGCGCAAAACCATAGGGAATGTCGATGGGCAGGATGCCGCGCTCCGCCTCAACCGGCACGCCTTCCAGCGGCGCCGAGGCCTCCAGCGGAGATGGAGCAGGGCGGCCCTCGCTCACTTGGACTTGCTCGGCGCTATCGCTTCGGGCCGCACGACCTGTTGCGAACTTGTCGCCTCGACCGGTGTGATCCGGCCATCGACCACTTCATCGCTCGGCAGCGCCGTGGGCGTAACCGGAATTTCTGCGCCCATATAATCGCGCACAAGTTGATCCAGCGAGGGCTCAACCTTTGGATTACCCGCCAACTGCTGACCGCGAATATAGCCATAGCGCTGGGCAGTCATGTCCGCCGCATCCTTGCGATTGGTCAGGATGGTCGGACGGATGAAGACCATCAGATTGGTCTTGGTCTTGGAGCGGCTGCGCGATTTGAACAGATTGCCAAGCAACGGAATGTCACCAAGCAGCGGGATTTTCTCGATGGTCCTGCGCTCATTATCGTCGAGCAGGCCCCCAAGCGCGAGAATATCACCATCATCCACGGTCACCGTGGTTTGAATCTGGCGCTTATTGATAATCAGATCACTGCTCGAATTGGAGACAGGCCCAGCGACGCTGCTGACCTCCTGCTTGATGAACAGCTTGATCGCGCCGCCTGAATTGATCTGCGGCTTCACTTCCAGCATTACGCCCACATTCTGGCGCTGCACGGTGCGGAACTGATTGTCGAAATTGGGGCTGAGCGCTTCGCCTGTCGAGACCGGAACTTCCTGGCCGACGAGGATCTTGGCTTCCTGATTGTCCAGCGTAAGGACGGACGGCGTGGAGAGCACATTGCTCTGCGTATCGGCCTGCACGGCGTTGATGATGGCGCCCAGCACGCCGCTGCTGCCAATCTGCGTCGCAATGCCGCCAAAGCCGCCGCGTGCCGCCTGGAGCGAGTTGACAGCGGCAGTCTGCAACTGGTTGGCAAGCCCGCTATTTTCCGTCGTCTTCGTGGTCGTGCGCGTGCCATCGGGCGCCACGACCACCGTCTCGCGCGTATTGAGCTGATTGGCAGCGATAGCGCCGCCAAGCGTCAGGATGTTCGGCTGGGCATTGCTGTAATTGGTCGCGGCAAAGCCAGTCTTGGTGCTGCCGAAGAGGAATTGCACGCCAAGCTGCTTGGCCGCATTATCGCCAATTTCGACGATGATCGCTTCGACCAACACCTGCTCGCGCCGCGTATCGAGCTGGCGAACAACCTCGCCAAGCATCCGCTGCGTATCGCCATTGGCGGCGACGATGACGGCATTTGCGCCTTCATAACGCGCGACGATGGCCGGGCCACGCCCCGCGACGCCGGACCCTTCGCTCCCGCCAGATGATTGCGCTACCGGGGCAGGTGCTGCCGCCGCGCTCGGCGCGCCACCGCTAGTCGACGCATTCGTGCTGGTCACGGACGAACTGCTGATCCCGGCCTGCCCGAGCAATTGCTGCAGCACTGGCACCATCTTGTCCGCATCGGCATGTTGCAGCCAATAGACGCGGATCTCCGTGCCCGATGCCGCACGTGTATCGACCTGCCGCGCCATGGCGGCGAGGCGCTGCACGGTCACGGCATCGCCCCGGATGGCGATGCTGTTCGAGCTATCGATGGCGACCACGGTCGCCTGCGCCTGCGCACCCTCGCCGCCGCCGGAGATAAGCGTCTGCAAGGATGTCGCGATCTCGCGCGCGCCTGCATTTTTCAGCACGATGAGCTCGGTCGTCGATCCGTCCATATCCAGCCGGTTCAACACCTGGCGGATGCGGCCGATATTGTCCGCATAGTCCGCCACAACAATGGAGCGGCCTGAGCGGTTTGCGGTGATCGAACCCTCGCGGCTCACCAATGGCCGCAGCGTATCGAGCGCGGATTGCGCATCAATGGAGCGAAGGCGGATCACTTCTGTCACGAACTGGTTGCGCGTGGCGCGGCCACCCACTTGCCCCGGCTGGCCCGCAATGCCCTCAACCGGCTGGATGCGGAAAGCGCCGCCTGAAGCGGGCACCGCGACAAGCCCGTTGGCGCGCATGGTGGAGAGGAAAATCTCGAAATATTCCGAGCGTGAGAGCGGACGATCCGTGACGACCGAGACCTTGCCCTGCACGCGGCTATCGATGATGAATGTGCGCCCGGTAACGCGCGCGGCATCCTGAATGAAGGCGCGGATATCGGCATCGCGCACATTGAGGCTAAGCTGCCCCACCGCAGGCACGGCGAGCAGCAGCGCCAACACGGCGCTCCCGGCATAGCGGCGGAATTTCTTGGGCAAAACGATCATCGGTTTTCCGGGAGTATGAGAGAAATCGGCACGGTGGCAGCGCCACGCTCGACCATGAGGGAGATGCGCGCACCGGGGCGCACGCTATCCTGCAATTGCTTGATGTCGCCAGCTGACGTGACCGGGCGGCCATTGACCTGCACCACGATATCGCCGGGGCGGAAGCCTGCGCCTGCGAACATCTCCGGGTTCTGGCGAGCGCTGACCACAATGCCGGTCACTTTGCCGCCCTCATTGCGTGGCACCATGTTCACGGCGTTCAGCACGCTATCGGGTGCGAGCGAGCCAAGGGCGGGCGGTGCAGGCATGGCAGCGCCCGGTGCGGGCGCTGCGCCTGGAGTCTGACCGGGGGTCGCAGGCGCGCCACCTTCAATGGGCTCACCGCCGCCGGATTGATCGATATACAACGTCTCGTCTGCCGACCCGCGCTGGATGATGACATGATCGAACTGCACGGCCTTAAGCGTGACGCCCGGCGAAATCTCGTCGCCCACGGCATAGCTGTTCTGCACGCCGCTCTCATCCTCGATGATCGCAGAGCCGGAGCCGGACGCCTCATTGACGCGGATGCCGAACAATTTGAGCGGCAGGGACGTAACCTGCTGGGCTGCGCCAGCGCCCGCGCTGCTAGAGCGGAAGAATGGATCAAAGCCGGTGAACAGCGCCGCACGCGCATCCGCCCCCACCACAACGGGCTCGCGCGCGCGCCAATCGCCAAATGGGCCGACCGGCGTCACCAAAGCCCACAGGAGGCGCGCCACCTGAATGAGCAGGATGACGAGCAGCGCAGCCTCCAGCCACTGGCCAAAGTCCGAGGAGCCGGTGGACCGGCCCTGTCGCGCGCGCCGCATGAAATCGGACCACCGCATATGTGAGTTGAGACCCTCCAGCAAAGCCCGCGTTGCCTATGCCTGCTCTATGACCGATCCATGACAGGATGGTTACTGAAAAATGACAAGTCAGCGGCGTACGGGCGCACAAAATTCGAGAAAATATCCGGTGCCGTCTCTCACCGAGCGCAAAGCTGCGGTTAAGTGTTGCACAACGTTGCTGATAGCCTTTTACGGGGGGCATGTCGACGTATGACGCTCCCCTCCTCGCCAGCCAGCCCGGCATCCAGCGCCTCCCCCGCCGGGACCTGGAATTGTTTATCAAACGCGACTTTTTGAGCGCGCAGGAATGTGCCGAACTCATCGCGCGAATCGATGCCGACCGGCGCCCCTCCACGATTGCCGATGACCTGGGCTATGAGGCGTTCCGCACCAGCGAGACCTGTGATCTGGATGGGAATGATCCCTTCATCGCCAGTATCGCCGCGAAGCTATCAGCCTATTGCGGGATTGATCGCCAATATGGCGAGCCGCTGCAGGGGCAGCGCTATGCGGTGGGTCAGCAGTTCAAGGCGCACACCGATTATTTCGAGCCAGGCGGCATGGATTTTGAGCGCTATTGCGGTCGTTCTGGCAATCGCAGCTGGACGCTGATGGTGTATCTGAACGAGCCACAGGCAGGCGGCGCGACGCGCTTCACCAAGATCGACAAGATCATCAAGCCGGAGACAGGCAAGCTCATCGCCTGGAACAATCGCCTGTCCGATGGCGGCCTGAACGCTGCGACCATCCACCACGGCATGAAGGTGCGGGCGGGGACCAAATATGTGATCACCCAATGGTATCGCGAGCGAATCTGGGCGGGGTAACGCATGAAGCCCGCCGCCTCCGTTAAGAGACGGCGGGCTCCATGTTCAAAGTCAGAAAGTCGTCGAGAGCGACAAGTTGAATGTCGTGCCGATATTGTAGAGGTTATAATAGATGCGCTTGTCACCAAGCTGCTGATATTCGCGGTATTTATTATACAGGATGTTGCGCGTTTCGAACTTCAAATCAATATCTCGTCCTGCCACCACGACACCCTGCCGCAGCACGAAATCGAGGTTGAAGCCGGGATGCTCGAACACATCCGGCTGATTGGCGGAGATGCCGCGGCTGGTCACGCGCTTGCTGGCATATGAGAGGATGAAGGTCTGCTGTGAGAGCTTGTCCGTATCTTCCATGCCGATCTGGAGGTTTGCGATATGGTTGGACTGGCCGGTGAGCGGCGATCCGTCCCGGAAATAGGAACTTGCCGCCGTCGCTGAGCCGTTCGCGCCGATGGTCGTGTCGCCATCTTTGATCTTCAACTTCGACTTTGTGTAGGTGTAGTTACCGCTGAGCATCAGGCGGCGCGATGAGAACATCGCTGCGTCAAACCAGTTCGACATGTCGAAATATTTCTGCAGCTCGAACTCGGCGCCATAAAGATCAGCCGTCGGGGCGTTGGCAAAGAAGGTCGAGGCACTGTTGCCCGAGGAGTCGAGCGAGAGATAGGCTTCGATCGGCTTGTCGATCTTCTTGAAGAAGCCCGCAACGGAGAGACGCTGATCGCGGTCATAATACCACTCATAACGCGCCTCGAAATTGGTCAGCTTGCTATCAGTCAGGAACGGGTTGCCGTTATAGGTACGGTTGCTTTCCGGATCGAAATAGGGCTGCAATACCAGCTCGCGGAACTGCGGACGCGCAATCGTCTTAGAGGCATTGACACGCAGCTGCATGCCTTGCTGGAACTCCCAGGTGATCGTGCCAGCAGGCAACCAATAGTCATTCTTCAACTCGGTGCGGAAGATCGAGGTATCCGAAAGGAAGAGCGGAATGCGCTGCGTGCGCTGGAAAGCACGCTCATAGCGTACACCCGCGTCGATGAGGATTTCCGGCGTGATCTGCCAATTGATCTTGCCATAACCGGCATGGCTTTTCAGGCGCGCACTCCAAGCCGGATTGGGCTCGATTTCATTGCCTTCAATACCATAAGGATTGACGACTCCACCCACAGTCGCATTGATGATGCCCGGCGAGAAAAGAATGTCCGGCCGCAACAGCAGAACGCCGGTCGGCGTCGAGTTATCGGCGTTGAGCTGGAACTCGCGACGCACGGTCGTGCGGCGGGTGAGCTGATAGGCATAACCCACGCTGACGCCCAAAGTCGGCATCAGCTTATAGGTCACATCCGCACCAGCCGACCAGAGATCCTCATTCAGATCCGAGAAGGCGATGCGCGGACGGCTGCCGACGTTACCGGTAAGGCTGATCTGATAGAGATTGCCATAAGGGTCCGCAGTATTGTTTGTGCGGAAATATTCATAGCTGGTTTCGGCAGGCGCCTCGCGCTGCGAATTGGCAT
>CAMLFF010000204.1 GCA_946479185.1 uncultured Sphingobium sp. | reverse complement strand
CGGAGGAGAAGCCGATGATCAGCGGGCGATAGCTGGCGATGTTGAACAAGCTGAACGGGGCGAGATTGGCGACCCCCTCGGTGCTGACTGTGCTGATCCAGCCGATCGGGCGGGGCGCGACGATCGAGTTGGCCGGCTGATGCTTGAGACGATGGCCCTCAGCCGGGCGATAGGAGTGAAATTCTCTCATGATGGCGCAAGTCCCCTGGCAAGCTGACATAACCGGAAGTATTTCCGGCTTCGTATTCTGGCCTATAAGTCGTGTATGCGCCTGCGTCTAAGATATTTTCGGGCAGTGGCGATGAAAGTCCGCTTTCCACGCCAACCGTGCCATTCCGGTCAGTCTTCCAACGACGACAATGCGGAAGTCCATCTCATCGGTAGCGCTATCTGAAAGCGGACCCAGTGGCCCCCGTTGCGAACATTTAGATAGATACGATAACGATGGCAGTGCTAAGTAGCGGACGCTTTGAATGACGTACCAGGACCAAAAACTGAGAGCGATCGGTCGCCTAACTATCATCGCAACGGTGATTACTGTGTTGTTGGCCCTCACTCTTATCTATCCAGAATCAACACAGAATGTCGTTCGCCATCTCCCGCTGTCCCGGGATGGGGATCAATATGGCGTTTTGCTCGGCATTCTCGCAATAACGACCCTAATTTGCTGGGGGGTGAACCTCGGCTTGATCTTCACATCACCGGAGCAGGAGGTCCAATTTGCAGAGTGGTCAAAACGATGGCGCAAAACGCCTATCGAGTTTGAAGAGCAAAAGTTTGATACTGCTCACCCCGACTATCGAAAGGCTGCGTGGCGATACTTTCTAGATCGCTACCAAGGTTGAGTCATCGCCAGGTCTGACCAGGTTCCGACTAAAAGCCCGCTGTCCAGACTCCACCCCTTTCCGTCATTCAATCGGCCTAAGATCCGGTGGCAAAGCGGCCATTCGCTTATTTTGGAATTGGTCCACGCGGCCTGCGCCCTCAGCCGGCCTTAACGGCGCCGTAACTGGGGAGCTTGCGTGCTCGCAAGCAAAGGTGCGCTAGCCCCATGTGATCAATTTGCGTCGTCCAGCGCCGGTTCTCCAATTCCGATAACGCTTGCGCAATAATGCCACTCCCGGCGGCGAAGGGATTGATTTCGTTCCCGCATATTATGTGCAGCCAGTCTGTGCTAGTGTTGGCCATCGCCGATAATCAGACCGAGCATCAGGCGACCGAGAGATTTCAGCAAATCTCCCGCTTTTAGGAGAACCGGCATGTTTCAGTCATCTGAAGCGATTCTATGACTTTGCGCTCGCAGCTTGAAACGTTCATGCCGCATGGGATGTGCTTTCTTTGGCGTCCAGAGCTTATGGCTCTGCACATCATATCCGACGCATTGATCGCGCTTGCATATTTTACGATACCATTTGCGATATTGCGCTTCGTTCGTGGTCGTGGCGATCTTGAGCCTAAGCATAAGCGAATGGCGCTGCTGTTCGCCGCATTTATTGCCTTTTGCGGCTTAACCCATGTTTTGAGCATCTATGTCATTTGGGTGCCTGTCTATATCACCGAAGGTTGGCTGAAGGCCGCTACCGCTTTCGTTTCGGTCGCCACAGCAATCCGCTTGACTACGCTCGTTCCGCAGGCGCTCAAGCTGCCATCCGCAGAGGCAATGCGCCTTGAAATCGCAGCGCATCGCGAGACGATGGACGCGCTCGAAGCGGCGCGTGCGGAACTCGCAGCCAGGGTCGATCGGACCGAAGGCGAACTGCGTTTGGCGGAACAACACAGACATCAGTCCAAAGCATTGCTGGCCACCGTGATCGAGGCCATGCCAGGCTTGGTCTATGCGAAGGATCGTTCCGGCCGAATGCTGCTCGCTAACAAAGCGACGCTGGACTCGATCGGAAGGGACTGGGCGCAAGTCGAGGGCAAGCGCGATGATGAGTTCCTGGAAGATATCAGCCAGGCACAGATTGTCATGGAGAATGATCGCCGTGTCATGGAATCCGGAACGGTCCAGGAGCTGGAGGAGATCGTCAAATTCCCCACCAATGGTTCGCGCATATTTCTTTCTACTAAAGTGCCCTTTGGCCATGTCGATGGTGATATCATCGGGATGATTGGTGTTTCGATCGACGTGACGGAACGTAAACGACTGGTGAGAGAACTGCTTCATGTGTCCCGCCGAGCGGCGATGGGAGAAATGGCCACCGCAATCGCGCACGAGATCAATCAACCGCTCGCGTCAATCACGCTGTTTATCGATGGAAGCCTCGCACTGCTCGGCGAAGAGTATGATGGACCTTTATCCTCGCCACTAACGCTTGCAAAAACGCAGTCCATACGCGCGGGTGAGATCATCCGTCGGCTACGATCGTTCGTCTCTGGCGGCGAGGACGTAAAGCGCCCCGAAATTTTTTCGTCGATTGTGGACGAGGCGTGCGGTCTGGGGCTGCTGGGCGCCCGCGAAAGCGGCGTGGTCACTGAAATCGTGCATAACGATCCCTCGCTCAAAGTGCTCGTCGACCGCGTTCAGATCGAACAGGTCGTCATCAATCTCATCCGAAACGCCAAGGATGCGATGGGCGACACTGTTGGCAGCACGCTGCGCCTGGAAACTGGCTGTAATGCAAACGGGATGGCAACGTTTTCGGTCAGCGACAATGGTCCGGGAATCAGCGAAGCGGTAGCGGATCGGTTGTTCGAAGCGTTCGTCAGTACAAAGGGAGTGAAAGGCATGGGTATTGGCCTCTCCATCTGTCGTACCATTATCGAAAATCACGGCGGCAAGATTTGGGCGGATTTGGATGGGGGGAGCGGCGCCACGTTCCACTTTACGCTGCCCTCCACCGATCGGTCGGTGGACACATGAACAAACCAGCTATTCAGGTTGTGGACGACGATGAAGCCGTGCGGCTGTCACTTGTTTTTGTGCTGCAAACAGTTGGCTTTGAAGTATCCGGCTATGTCGACGCGAGTGACTTTCTAGCGCGTGGCCAATTCGACCACGGGATTCTGATCTCGGATGTGCGGATGCCGGGCATCAACGGCATCGAACTCGCCCACCTGCTTCGCGAGCGCGGATCGACGATGCCGATCATCCTGATATCAGGAAACGGCAGCAGCACGCTGAAGTCCGAAGCAATGAGCGCCGGGGTTGCCGCGATCTTGGAAAAACCGATAGAGCTGGCGGCTATTCTTGCAGAAATCGAGCGGATTACGGTGGAGCAGAAGTAGCATCCTGCGAGAGCTGCCGGGTGCATGCCAGCGGTTTTGAAAGCGGCCGATCGCGCTGCTTTCTCAAGGCTGAAGGGCCGCAAAACTCTCCTTCCGGATGTGCGATACAAACGACCGCCGTCCTCAAATCGGCGCCGATGGAAGAACACGCAGCGGCCACGGCAAATGTTCGCGCCACAAGATCGCCGCGCGTTGCCGTGCGCTAAAACCTGCGGCCAGTGCTGCGATTTGCTTGCGGGACAGCCCCGATCGCTCACAAAAATATGGGCTGCGCGGCCTGTGAGAAAAATAGCTGTAAAAAATGGCCGCGCGGTCGGTCTTGCTCGCCGGTTCGCCGCGATGAAGAAAACGGGCGGTATCGGTGAAGATGACCGTGCCAGCCTTGCCCTCGCATGTGAGAATCGGCGCGTGGCGGTCTGCGGTGCTGTCCGCGGCATCTGAGGCGGGGTCCAGTTGAAATGGCCCACCCTCGCCCGCGACGACATCGTTCAAATAGATGATGATCTTGACCATTCGGCGGTCTTCGCGATCACGATGCCAGCGCCGGGTTGCTTCCTCATCGCCATTCGCAGTTGTGTAGATGATCGCCATGCCATCATAAGCGATTGGCAGGCCAAGATAGGCCTCCACGATATCGAGCAATCTGTCTTGCAGGCCCCAGGCAAACAAGTCTGGTTGCGTGAGCGTGGCACTGGGTGACACCATGAGGAACACCTCGCCCAATGCCGACCGCATGCGCGCTTCAGACGCGAAACTCTGTGCGAGCTGCTGTCCGGCGGACATGATCTCGCCGGACATGGCGAGATTGAGGGCCTCTATGGATGTTACGAATAGACCCTGATTTTGCAGCCCTTCAAAAATCTCCTGATCGAGGCCCGAGAGCGAGGGGCGTGCGGATTGGTGAACGTCAAGAGCCCGGCGATACCGCGCATCTATTCTCCGAGCGACCGGGCCGAGCGCACTGATTTTGTCAGCCGCCCTTACTGGCAGCATCCTCAACTTGTTCTGCAAGTTTTGCCTGATCGCCAAGCGCCGCCCCTTCTCGCTTGGGAAGGCATCTTAATGGAAAAAACTTAACAGAAAAAGTCGGTAAGATCGGGGCTTTCAGCTGCTAATCATAGTTTAGGGTCAGCCTGCCAATATCAATTTATGTTATAGAAGGAACGAACGGCTCTCCCCCGTGTTTCCATCCGAATCAGGGGACACACCATGCATGACGCATCTGCCAAGGGGCGCGACGTCGATCCGACGGAGGGGATGGCGCTTGCCACACCCACGGCGAATGAGCGCGCCGTCCCAAAGCGTAACTCGCAGACCGGCATCTTCACGATTGGCGACAATTGCTGGCGGATGGAGGAGGCGACCAAGGCCTGCGTCGTGATCGATGCGGATGATTATTTCCGCCATGCCCGCAAGGCGATGCTGGAGGCCAGGCAACAGATCCTGCTGATCGGATGGGATTTCGATACCCGCATCATCCTTGATCGCGATTGCGATGATGGCGCGCCGCGTCAGGTTGGCCCATTCCTCTCATGGCTTGCCAAGCGGCGGCCAGAGCTGAGGATCCACATTCTCAAATGGGATCTTGGCGCGATCAAGCTGCTGGGCCGCGGGAGCACCTTGTTCCGGCTCTCGCGCTGGATGTTCGAGAAGCATATCTCCTTCCGGCTCGATGGACGGCACCCGACAGGCGCTGCGCATCATCACAAGATTCTCGTGATCGACGATAGCCTCGCTTTCTGTGGGGGTATCGACATGACCGCCGAGCGCTGGGACACGCGGGAGCATAAGGATGACGACAAGGGCCGGCGTCGCCCAACGACGGGCCGCCCCTATGGCCCCTGGCATGACGCAACAATGGCGGTCTCCGGTCCTGCTGCAAAGGCGCTGGGCGAGCATGGCCGGATGCGCTGGAAGGCAGCATGTGGCGAGGATTTGCCCGTGCCCGAATATCGCGAAGACCTGTGGCTGGACGATATGCGCGCGAACTTCCGCAACCAGCCCTTTGCCATTGCGCGCACCCGTGGCAGCGCGGACGAGCAAGACCCGGTGCGCGAGATTGAGCGACTATTCGTGGATATGATCGCCTCTGCCGAGCGGCATGTTTATGTTGAGAGCCAATATTTCGCCTCCCGCGTGGTGGCGCAGGCAGTGATCGAGCGGCTCAACCGGCCAAACCCGCCCGAGATCGTCGTGGTCAATCCTCATTCCGCCGATGGCTGGCTGGAGGAAGCTGCGATGGGTCCGGCACGTGCGCTGCTGGTTCAGCGGATCAAGGATGAGACGGCAGGCGAGCGCTTCCGCCTCTATTCGCCCGTTACGGCGAAGGGCGAGCATATTTATGTCCATGCCAAGATCATGATCGTGGATGAGCGGATCGTGCGGGTGGGCTCTGCCAATCTCAACAATCGCTCGATGGGGCTGGATAGCGAATGCGACCTCGCTCTGTGCGCCGACTGCACGGATGATCCGACCGTGCCTGAGACCATCGCCATGTTGCGATCGGACCTTTTGGCCGAGCATCTTGGGCAAGAGCGCGAATTGATCGAGCAGCGGCTGGAAGAAACAGGATCGCTGATCGAAACAATCGAGAGCCTGCGCGGGTCTGGCCGAACGTTGGTGCCTTATGAAGCGCCTGGCTTCACCGAGATTGAGATGGAAGCCGCCAAAGCGCAGCTGCTCGATCCTGAGAGTTCGGGCGATGAGTATGAGCCAGCGGCGCGCCCGGGCATCTTCTCGCGCCTGC
>CAMLFF010000203.1 GCA_946479185.1 uncultured Sphingobium sp. | reverse complement strand
GGCAGCAAAGCCGTGCGCAGGCCGCTCTGCCGCCCATTGGCGGTTGCTAGCAACTGGGTGATGCCCGCAAGCCCAGCGGGAGGGCGCGGCCCACGCAGCACAAGATCGAGGCGCCGCACCTGCTCCAGCCAGCCAAGCCGCTCGTCACCCGCCTTCACGAGCGGATGTTTGAGCAATGCCAGTAGCGAGACGGGCGCAAAATGATCCGCCCCGGCTTGCACGAGCGCCAACAGCAAAGTGCCGGGCGCAAGCTGGGCGAGTGGACGACCGGCGCTGTCATCGGCGTCGATACCCCAGCGCCGCAAATGAGCGGACACGCGGGTTGCCAGATCGCGGTCGGGCGTCACCAAAGCTGCGGTGCGATCCGGCGTGTCGATTGCCTCCCGCAATGCGAGCGCGATGGCCTGCGCTTCCTCGGCAGGGTTCGCCGCCTCGATCGCGCGCGCATCCTTGAGCGAGCGCTGCGCGACCGGCACATCCGGCCAGCCGCCGGTGAGCAAGGCTGGCAACATCGCGTTGCTGATCGCTTTGCCACGCGCAGCCCGCGCATCATGCTCGCTACCCCAACGCCAAAGCGCAACTTCTGCGCGATTGACGCCCATGCGCTCCAGCAGCAGCTTGAGCGCGAATTGCGGGTGGGATTCATTGGCGGGCGGGGGTAAGTCCCGACCCGGCTCCGGCTTGTTGACGGGGCCAATGGCATCCCATTGTTCATCGCTCAGATTCTGGTCGAGATCGGGCAACACCACCATGCCAAGGGGCAGCCCCGCGATCGTGCGCAGCAGACCGGCCACCGCAGGCGCATTGGTCACGATGCCCGCCGCGACGATGAAGCGATCCGGCGGCTCATCCCGCCAGCGCGCCGCGACATGATCGAGCAGCCGGTTGCGCCGCTCCGCCATGTCGATGAGACCCCGCGTGGCGAGTTCGCGTTGCCAGCTCTCCATCAATTGCTCGAATGATCCGAAGGCAGACTGCCAATGATCGGAAAGATCATCGGGCTGTAGCGCCTTCAAGTCATGCAGGCTTTTGCGCTCGACGAGCAATTGATCGAAGGCGCGGGCCAAAGCAGTGGCCAGCCGCCACGCCTCGCCAATTTCCAGTCGCTCGCCCATTTTCGCGCGCTGATCCCGCACCAGCCGCGTGAGGATCATCAGCCGCTCGGCAGGCGCAATCGCGGGCGCAATGTCCGCATCCGATCCCATCGGGGCGAGCGCATTGCCCAGCGTCTCATCAAGGTCGATATCGCCGACTGGAACCAACCTTGGCAACAATAGCCCAGTGCCTGAGGCGCGCACGAAGGCATCGCGAACCGCCCGCACTGCGCGATTATTCGGCAGCAGCAAGATGCCGCGCGCCAGCGCAAGCCCGCCATCGCCACCAGCCTTGTGCTGCGCCAGCAGTCCGGCGGCGAGGGCATCGGAAAAGGCCCGGTGCGCCGGGATCGTGTACAAGCCCGGCGCGCGGCGCTCAGCCATCGGCGATACCGGCCTCGACCAGCGGAATGGCGGCGGGCGTGCCCACATCATACCACATGCCGCCATGCGAGAGGCCATAAGCGCGCCCGGCGGCAATCGCGCGATCCCAGAATATGCCCGTCGAGAACATATCCGCTGGCGGGTCGACGATCAGCTTCGGCGAGAGGATCTGCACGCTGCAATAGACGAACGGCGCGACACGGCCGGACTTGCGTCGGCTGATTCGGCCAGCGGAATCCATGTGGAAATCGCCCATGCCGGGATAGCCATTGGCCCGCGCAAACGGCACAAGCAACAGCAGCGCATCCATGATCTCCGGATCCCACCGCGCGCTGAGCGCCGAGATTGCGTCGGTTGGACCATCGACCCACAGCACATCGGCATTGACACAAAGGAAGGGTTTGTCGCCGATCAGCGGCAGTGCCTTCACAAGGCCGCCGCCAGTTTCGAGCAGCTTTTCGCGCTCGTCCGAGATGATGTAATCCGCGCCAGTCCTTACCGCCCGGCCCTTGAGATGCGCTTCAATGGAATCGGCCAGATAATGGACATTGACGATGGACCGGCTGATGCCCGCAGCCTCCACCTTGTCAAGCGCATGATCGAGCAGCGCCTTGCCGGCCACGCGCACGAGAGGCTTCGGCCGGGTCGTCGTAAGCGGACGCATCCGCTTGCCGAGGCCCGCTGCCATCAGCATCGCCGTTTCAAGCTTGATGGTCATGCCGCGTGCCCGCCGATCACAAGCTCTCCGCGTACGCTGGCGGGAATATTCTCAGCAAACCATTGCGCCACTGGCGCCAGTGCCGGATGCGCAAGATCGCGCTCCAGCAGGCCCCACATGCGCGGCAGAAAATCGAGGTAACGCGGCTTGCCATCGCGCTGGCAAAGGCGGGTGAAGATGCCGATGATCTTGGCGTTGCGCTGCGCGCCCAGCACAGCATAGGCAGCGAGAAAATCGCCGGAAACCTTGGCCCGCGCCTGATAGCGCGCCAGCATGGCCTGCTCCACCGACGGGCTCACGTCGCGCCGCGCATCCTGCAGCAGCGAAACCAGATCATAGGCCGGGTGGCCCGCAAGTGCGTCCTGAAAATCCAGAAGCCCGAGTCCGTGTGACCGGCTGCGGTCCGGCAGCAGCATGATGTTCTCGGCATGATAATCGCGCAGCACCGTGACGATGGGAGCCTGATCCTGCTCGGCTATCGGCAGAACCGCATCCCAGGCGGCGATATAGCCCGCCTCATCCACCTTAAGACCCGCCGCCGGGCAGAACCATTCCGTCAGCAGCGCCACTTCGCGCTGATAGACCGCGCAATCATAGGGCGGGAGATCAGTCTGAGCAGGCAGTTCATGCAGATCAGCGAGCAAATCCACGGCGCGTTCATAGATCGCCTGCTCTTGCTCAGGCGCGGCATCCAGATGTTCGCGCACCCGCTCATCGCCAAAATCCTCGATCAGCACGAGGCCTTGAGCGAGATCACGGGCCAATATTTCAGGCGCTGCAAAGCCATTCGCACACAGCCATTCACCGACCGAGATGAACGGTCGCGGGTCTTCATGCGGCGGCGGCGCGTCCATCAGCACCGCGCGGCGGGCGCCATCCTCAATGCGGAAATAGCGCCGGAACGAGGCATCGCCTGCGAGCGGGAGAATCTGCGCGCCGGGCCATCCGGCAGCGGCGAGAAAAGCGGGCGCGCCATCGGGCGCTTTCATGTTGCTGGCCATCGGCTCTCCCAAAGCTTTGGCACCCGCGCTGTCAAGCATCGCGTGCCATCGGGCTCCACAACAACGCTGATCGCGAGCGCAATATTCGCATAGCGTGTGCCCAGCCGATCTGGCCATTCGATGGCGAGCGCACCATCGTTCAGCCATTCATCCAGACCCAATTCCTCAAGATCGGCGGGGTCCTCGATGCGATACAGGTCCACATGCGCCAGCGGAAAATCGGTTTCCGGCGGCTCATAGCCTTGCAGGATCGCAAAGGTGGGGCTTGGGACATCGCCCTGATGCCCAAGACCACGCAGCAGCCCGCGCGCGAAGGTGGTTTTGCCAGCGCCCAGATCGCCTTCCAGCGTCACCACATCGCCGGGCCGCAGCAGCGCTGCCAAGCGGTGGCCGAACGCATCCAGCGCATCGGCGCTCGCAAATCGCAATGGCTTCTGGCTCACGCTCTTATGCGCCCCTTGGCAGATCGATGGTGATGATCGTCCCCTGCCCAAGCTCCGAGACGAGCGTCACAGTGCCGCCATGTGCCTCGACAAATTGCTTGACCAGCGGCAGACCGAGGCCAGCGCTCTGCGCATCGCCATCGCGTCCGAAGCGGGCAAAAGCGTCAAACAGCCGCACCTTCAATTTCTGGTCGATTCCCGGCCCGTCATCGGAAATGATGATCCGCACGGATTTGGCCCCACCCTCGGCATGGATCAGCACCCGGCCACCTCGGCTGACGAAACTCAGGCTATTATCCAACACATGCTCAATCGCGCGAACCAAACGCCGTTGATCGCCATGAACAACGCCAATTTCAGGTTCTAAAACCAACGCAAGCGTCACATCGCGCGATGCGGCTTTCTCCTGCATCCGCACAGCCATCTCCCGGATCATCGCCTCGATGTCGACCGGGCTCCGCTCCATCGGCATGCCACCTGCCGCGCCCTGCGTGAGGTCCAGCACATTGTCGATCAGCCGCGCCAGACGCGTCGTGCTGCTGATGATCGCATCGATATATTCGCGGCCCTGCGCGGAAAGTTCGCCCGCATAGCCCGCCTGCATCATCTCGGCAAAGCCAACGATGGAGGTGAGCGGCGTGCGCAACTCGTAGCTCATGTTGGAGACGAAGGCCGTCTTGACGCGATCAGCATCTTCCAGCGCCTCATTGCGGTCACGCAGCGCCTGCTCGATGCGGCGGCTGTCGGTAATGTCCAGCATTACGAACAGCGCGTTGCCATCCGGCAGGGGGATCGCGGCGAATTCGAAGAAGCGCCCATCGGCAAAGGCGATGCGCCCAGCGCGCTGGCGGCGCTCCATTGTCGCGGCCCGGATGAGTTGCTGCACGAGGCTTGCCTGCTGCGGGCGCGCTAACCTGTCCCCCAGTACGGCCATGAGCTCATCCACGCGAGGATGCGCCGCGAGGATCACTTCCTGCACGCCCCAAATCTCGCGGAAGCGGCTGTTCCACAAATGCAGGCGCCCATCGGCAGCGAACACGGCAATCGCTTCGAACAGATTATCCTGCGTCGCCGTGCGCACGCGCAGCAGCGTGTCGCGCGCGCTGGCGAGTTGCACATGCTCGGTGCGGTCCTCGAAGATCAGGAGCAGGCCGCCATCGGGCAAGGGCTGCGCATAGACGCGCAGATGAACGCCTTCCTTAAGCCGCCATTGCTCCTCTTGCGCGGTCGGTGAGAGGAACCATTCATGCTTGCTCTTGCGCCAGGCAGGGAAGTCCGGCGTCTCAGGCACCAGCCCCGCATCGCGCATCGCATCAAGCACCCGGTCGAAATGGGTGTCCGCAATTGCCATCTCGGGATTGAGACCGAAGATGCTCAGGAAGGGCTGATTGCAGAATTGCAGCAGCTGGTTGGCACCGAACTGCACGACGCCTGCGGAGAGCCGATCCAGCATGTCGCGATTGGCTTGCCCGAGATGGCGCAACTCCGCGCGCACCTCCTCAAGCTCCTGCATGTCGATGGCATAGCCCGCGACTCCGGCTTGGCCGAGCGGCACGTCCACGACGCGCATGAGCCTGCGTTCGCCATCCACGGTCACGGGCAACATGCGGGTCGTCGTCACCCGATCCTTGGCCGCGCGCGCAGCCGATGCTCCGGGCGAGAGACCATCGACTGCCTCGACGAGCTCAATCCCCTGCTCGATCACCTGCTCAGCCGACTTGCCGTCCACTGCAGTGACATAAGCGCTGTTGACGAGGCTTAAACGCTGATCTGGCGTGCGATGCCACACCGGCATCGGCGCTGCCTCGATCACGCCGGAAAGCGCCTGCAACGCCTGCCGATAGCGCCCCACCTGCCCGCGCAAATCCTGAATCTGAGACTGGCTTTCCGTCGCATCGAAGAGCCACAGCACGATCGTGCCGGGACTGGCGATATCCGGCCCCGCAGGGCCACCGCGCACCAGCAGCATCCGGCTCGATCCCTTGGCTCGCACCGGCAATGCGAAGGAGCGGCTGCCGCGCTGTGCAGCATTGATCTCCGCCGCCAGCAACCGCGCATGTTCAGGCTCCAAGCCGCCATCATCCGCGATCAGCTCGGAGAGGTAGCCCGGCACGGTATCGCGCCCCAGCCAACCGGCCAGTCGCTCCGGCGCATCGATCCGCCCATCAGCGCGCACAAGCATTGGGATCGCAGGCGCGGCATGGAGCAGATCAGCCAGCCGATCCGCCTGCTTCTCAGCCAGCCGGGCCGCGCGCCGTAGCGCGATGCCCGATGACAGCGCCCATACAGAAAGCGCCAGCCACAAAGCCAGGACAGCGCGGATGGTGAACAGAAAGAGGGGCGGAAAGCAAAGCACGGGGCTGGAAAACGTGGCAATATAA
>CAMLFF010000202.1 GCA_946479185.1 uncultured Sphingobium sp. | reverse complement strand
GTCCCGCTCAAACCTTAAAAACGCGATTACGCAACGATCCCCTAAAGAGGAGGGGAGTAAGATTTGGAATGTCGTCAGGTTTGGAAAGGCAGCTTCCAAGGCGGCGCTCATCACATTTAAGCGCGACAGGAGTGGTTAGCTACCATTCCGACGTAGGGTTCTCTCCACAAGGAAGAGGTGAAGTAATTGCACTGCGACGAACGTTGCCCCCAGAAGGATCAATATAGGGAGCACCAAATGTTCATCGCCGGGCCGTGGCTTCGAGGTGAACGTCAGAACGATGTAAAATGCCAGCACGCAGTTTGCTAACGCAGGGATAAATGTCAATGCGACGTGACGTGGCGCATACCAAGTGACTTCACCGTTGAGCCACCACTGCATTGGGAGACGTTTTTCGTTCGCGAACCGTGCATTGGCGCGAACAGCAAACCAACACAGCAGTAAACTGAAAGCAATGGCTATAGTCAGCAACATTATTGCGTGGCCTCTTTGGGTAACATTTTAAAAGCAGGCGATTGCATTCGCAATGGCGCCGTGTCCCAACAGTTCGCTTCCAAAATTCTGAATAGCTGCCGCTGTCCCCTACTCCGCCGCCAGCAATTCCTCAGCCGCCTGCAAATCCACCGACACCAGCCGGCTCACGCCCTGCTCGATCATGGTCACGCCAAACAGGCGGTGCATGCGGCTCATCGTCACGGCATTGTGCGTGACGATGAGGTAGCGGGTTGCGGTGTCCTGCACCATGCGGTCGAGCAGGCTGCAGAAGCGCTCGATATTGGCATCGTCGAGCGGGGCGTCGACTTCATCGAGCACGCAGATGGGGGCGGGGTTGGTGAGGAACAGGCCGAAGATGAGCGCGACGGCGGTAAGCGCCTGCTCGCCGCCCGACAAGAGCGTGAGCGTGGTGAGGCGTTTGCCGGGGGGCTGGGCCATGATTTCGAGACCCGCCTCGAGTGGATCATCGCTTTCCACCAGCTCCAGATGCGCCTGCCCGCCCTGAAAGAGCGTGCTGAACAGGCGTTGGAAATGGCCGTTGACTGCCTCGAACGCCGCGAGCAGCCGCGCGCGCCCCTCGCGATTGAGATGGCCGATGGAGCCGCGCAGCTGGTTGATCGCGGTGGTCAGTTCCTCGCTTTCGGCGCGGCTGCGTGACTGCGTGTCCTCCAGTTCGGCAAGCTCGGTGGCGGCGACGAGATTGACGGGGCCGAGACGCTCGCGATCCAGCATCAGCTTTTCATAGAGCGCCTGTTCGGTGCCTGCCGCGCCCACATCATCGCCCGCAAAGCCGAGCCTGGAGGGGAGCACGGGCGCGGGGCAGCCGAAGCGCTCGCCACAGGCCTGGCCGATCTCCTTGCGGCGGGCGATGGCATGCTCTGCGCGGGCGAGCGCACCGGCGCGGGATTCGCGGGCGGAGGAGAGCGCCTCGTTTGCGGTGGCGAGGGTTTTTTCGGCGAGGGAGAGCGCGGTTTCGGCGGCGGCCTCGGCGGCGCGGCTTTCATCGGCGCGGGACTGGTTTTCCTGCGCGGTGCGGGCGAGCGCATCCAGATCGGCGGCGAGAGTTTCGGGCTGGTTTTGCAGCGCTGCAAGGTCGGCCGTGAGCGATTCCGTGCGCGCTTTCATCTCCGTGACGCGGCGCACGGCATCGCCAGCGCGGGCCTTCCATCCTGCAATATCGCTGCGGATGGCCTTGGCGCGCTCTTCATCGGCGCCGACGGCCCGCTCGATCATCGCGCGCTCGGTCTGGACTTGGCCGATCTCGGCGCGGCAGCGCGCGGCGCCATTTTTGAGCAGATCGACTTGGGCTGCGCTTTCATCGCCAGCGGGAAGGGTGTCGCAGGTGGCTTGCGCGGTGGTCACGTCCTGTTGCGCGGTGGCGAGATCGGCGGCGGCTTCGCTGGCGCGGCGATCAAGATCGGCGCGTTGCCCGGCGAGGCGTTCGAGCAAGGTGGCGACTTCGCCCAGCGTGCGATCGGCATTGCGCATTGCTTCATCGGCGGCGCTGGCGGACTGGCGCGCGGTGCGCTCCTGCGTGCTGGCATCGCGCAGGGCGGCCTCGGCGGTGGCGAGGGCGGTTTCGGCGGTGCTCACGGCGGCGAGGAGAGCGGGGCGTTCCTTGTCGATGGCGGTCAGGCGATTGAGGCGGATGAGGCGCTCGGCGGCGGCGCTGCCACCTTCCCGCGCGATAAAACCATCCCAGCGGCGCATCTGGCCATCCAGCGTGACGAGGCGCTGGCCGACATGGAGGGGCTGGCCCTCATCAAGTGGCGCGACGGCGACTTGGGCGAGGCGGCGGGCGAGCGCGGCTGGGGCTTGCACATGGGTGGCGAGCGCGTTGCAGCCGTTGGGGAGGGGGGGGTCGGCCTCCATGATTTGCGCGCCGGCCCAGCGCGTCCCGGCCTCTGCGCCGAGGCTGGCTTGCAGATCATCGCCCAGCGCGGCGGCGAGGGCATGTTCATAGCCGGGGTCGACGGTGAGGCGGTCAATGGCGCGATTCCCGCTGCCATGCGATTCCAGCCCCTTGGCGAGGGCGCGCGCTTCGCTCTCCAGCGCGGCGGCGGTGGCGCGGGCGGCTGCGAGGGTGCGTTGATGTTCGGCGACGGCCTCGGTCTGCACTTCACGCGCTTGGGCTGCGGCGGCAATCTGCGCGTCGGCCTGAGCGCGCGCGGTTGCCGCATCCGTTCGGGCTTGCTCGGCAGCGGCCTGACGGGCGGCGAGCGGGGCGGGGTCGGCCAGCGCAGCGATGGCCGCTGAGACGCGTTCGACATCGGCAGTTGCGCGGGCAAGCTTCTGCCGCGCCGATGCAAGCCCTGCCTCGGCCACGCGGCGCTCGGCTTGCTCGCTGGCGAGGCGCGCCATGGCCTGCGCCAGCGCAACCTCGGCATCGCGGCTGGCGCGCTCGGCATCGGCAAGGCGGGTGGTGAAGGCGGGGAGCGCGGCCTTGCCCTCGCGGATGCGGGTGGCGAGCGCGGCATCCTCGGCTTGCAGCGTCTCGATCGCGTTGGCGGCATCGGCAGCCAGCGCGCCCTCGCGCGCCTGATCCTGCGTGATGCGGCCGAGCTGACCCTCCAGCTCGGCAATGCGGCGGATGAGGCCATCGCGCTCGGCGGTCATGCGCTCGACGCTGAAGCGCGCTTCGGTCGCCGCATCGCGCGCATTGCCAGCGGCGGAGCGGGCCTTGGCGAGTGCTTCGATGGCGGCCTGCGCATGGGCGGCGGCGCCCAATTGCGCCTCTTGTGCAGTGCGCACGGCGGCCTCGGCGCTCTCGGCATCCTTTGCGGCGCGGTCCGCCTCGGCGGCGGCCTCGCGGTGGCGGGCGAAGAGCGCGCGGCCTTCCGCCAGCACGATCTTTTCGCTCAGCTCCGTGTAGCGCTCGGCGGCGCGGGCCTGACGGCGCAGGGCTGCGGCGCGCGTGTCCATCTCGCCCAATATGTCATCGAGGCGCGCGAGATTGGCGGCGCTGGCCCGCAGCTTCTGCTCGGCATCCTTGCGGCGCACATGCAGCCCGGCAATGCCTGCCGCTTCCTCCAGCATGGCGCGGCGCTCGGCGGGCTTGGCGGCGATGACGGCGGCGATCTTGCCCTGGCTGACGAGCGCCGGGCTGTGTGGCCCGGTCGCAGCATCGGCGAAGATGAGCGACACGTCGCGCGCGCGCACGTCCCTCCCGTTGGCGCGATAGGCGCTGCCCGCGCCCCGCTCGATGCGGCGCATGACTTCCAGCTCGCCATCCGGCCCGACATCAAGCGCAGGGATGGAGGCGTCTGCTGAGACGGTCGCAAAGAGCCCGACTTCGGCAAAATCACGGGGTGCGCGGGTGGCAGTGCCAGCAAAGATCACATCATCCATGCCGCCGCCGCGCATGGATTTGGGGCTGGATTCGCCCATCACCCAGCGGATCGCCTCGAGCAGATTGGATTTGCCGCAGCCATTGGGGCCGACAATGCCGGTCAGCCCCGGCTCGATGCGCAATTCGGTTGGCTCGACGAAGCTTTTGAAGCCGGTCAGCTTGAGGCGGCGGATCTGCATGGATCAGGCCGCGTGCCGGGGTTGGCGCCGGGCAGAACCGGCGCCGCTATCAGTTACGAAAGACTTGTCCCCCCAGACGATCAATCAGACCCCTGCTTCCTTGAGCTTTTCGACCAGAGCGGGCCAAGTCGTCACCTCCAGCGTGGTGCCGTTCATGATGATGCTGGGCGTGCCCTTGATCTCATATTTCGGCGTGTCGCGCTCGACCACCTTGGCCATCATCTCGGCAGTCTGCATATCCGCGAGGCATTGCGTGGCCTTCGCCTCGGGAATGCCGCGCTCCTTGGCGAACTCGACCAGCCCTGCCATCTGCGCGAGGCGGCCAAAGCGCTCGCCCTGTGGCGCGCTCATGGCCGATTGATAAGGCGCTTCACCGGCGGCCTGAACCTTCTCGATCATCGCATGCTGATTGGCGAAGAATTGGTGGCTGAGCGGGAAGAAGGCCGTCGGGCCGCTGCACCGGGCGAGCAGCGCCACGGCTATATCCAGCGGGTTGGCGACATAATTGCGATATTCAAAGCTGACCTTGCCGGTGTTGATATAATCGCGCTCGAGCGGCTCGCTGGATTCCGCGGCGAAGGCAGCGCAGTGCGGGCAAGTGTAGGAGCCGAACTCGATGAGCTTGATCGGCGCATTCGGGTTGCCCATCATGATGCCGCCTTCCGGCGTTGCGACGACGGTTTCGGCCCATGTCGTGCCAGCGGGCGCCGCCTTGCCTTCCACTTTGCCGCCGGGGGCGACGCTGTTGCTGGCCTCCTGCGATCCGCACGCGGCAAGGGCAAATAGAGCGATGGCGAGGGGGGCGGCGAAGGTGCGTTTCATATCAGGTCTGGCCTCGTGATGCGGGCGTTTAGGGGGCTTGGGAGCGGGTCTAGCTCACTTGCCTGCTTGCGGCAATGGCGGGAGCAGGGGGCGCAAACCGGCCAGATCATGCGCGTCTGGCTGCGGCTTTCCGTTGATGAGGAAGAAAGGCGTGCCGGTGAATTCCTTGGTCTCCACCGCGCTCTTGGTGAGCGCCAAAACCGTTGCGAGCGCCTGCTTGTCTGCCAGGCATTTGCGCTGGGCGACAGGTGTGAGGCCGCGCTTGGCGAGTAAAGCAGTCAAGCCCGTGCCATCCGCAATGCGGGTAAATAGCGCGGCTTCGTCGGCGGGCTTGGGCGCGTCCTTCTGCTTGGCGCCAAAGGCCTGCGCGCGCTCCATCCAGGGCTGGAAGTCGGCAAAGATCGTCTCATGATTGCCAAGGAAGCGCGCCGTTCCACCGCACCGGGCGAGCAGGGCCGCTGTCAGATTGAAGGGGTCCTGCACGAAGTTGCGATATTCCACACTCACAAGGCCGCGCTTGACCCATTGCGCCTTGAGCGTTGGCATGGAATCCGCCTGAAAATGCGCGCAATGCGAGCAGGTGTAGCTCAAATATTCCACCAGCTTGGTGGGCGCCTTGGGATTGCCGACGATGAATGCGCCATTGGGGCCAAGCGCGGTGTGGCGGCTCCAATCCTGGATGGCGGGGTTTTGCTGCGCGGTTGCGGGCGTGACGGCAAGGGCAAGCGCCGGGAGCATGGCGGCGGCAAGACGGGTGAGGATGGGGTGGGGCATGGCCTCTAACGCTTTCTTCGCTGGAGTTGGCTTAGCTGATTTTGCCGATGCGGCCGGGCTGGCCAAGGCCGCGCGCCATTGATTCGAGCACGGCGCGCAACTCGGGATCGCTCACTTCGCGCAGACCCTCGCCCAGCTCCTGCGGGATGGGGCGCAGTTGGGTTGGCGGCGGGCGCTTGACCGGCTCGGTGGGGGTGACGATGCCCTGCTTCATGCTGACGCGGGCGACGGCTTCATAGCCAAAGAAGCGGTTCACCCGCTCGATAATTTCCGGGATGATATGCTGGACCATCGGCGCATGGCCGCTGGAGACGGTGAGCTGCAGCGTGCCGCCCGAGCGCTGGCCGACGGGGAAGCGAATCGATTCAGGCGCGGTGAGCTCACCATATTTTTTGCCGACAATCTCCGCCCAGCGC
>CAMLFF010000201.1 GCA_946479185.1 uncultured Sphingobium sp. | reverse complement strand
CTGCCCATCCGCGCCGTGCCGACAGCGTGATAAAGCGTGCCGCCCGCGACCTGCGCATAGAAGAACATCTGATCGTCCGTCTCGCCAAAGGGATCAGGACCGGCCAGGTATTTCGCAATCGCTGGCTGCTGCCAGATGTGACGGATGATCTTGAGCTGCGTCACCGCCATCTGCTGATCGATAGGGTCCTGCAGATAATTGGGCGTGATCGTGGGCGCATCCATGCCATCGGGCGTGCGGGCGTGGATATGGCCGCGCGATTCCGGCCGCAACTGGCATGGATTGGAAGCCATGCCCGGCTCCTTCTCCAGCGCGAGCTGCTGCTTGGCGTTGAGCACTTCAAGGTCCATCGAGGCGGCCATCGTATGGATCTGCACGTCCGGCGTTTCCAGCCCCTCGCGTGAACGCAGGAAGGTGCAGCCATGCGCCACCGCGTAAGAGAGCAGCCCCTTGCGCGTCATGCCATATTTGATGATCTGGCCGAGCAATGGCAGGCCGCTCGCCATCGAATTGACCGAAGGCGTGCCGGGCTTGAGCCGTGCCTGACAACCGATCATATAATGATCCTGCAAATTCTCGCCGACGCCGGGCAGTTCATGCACCAGCGGAACGCCCAGCGACTGGACGATAGCGCCCTGCCCGATGCCGGAAATTTCCAGCAGCTTGGGGCTCTCCACAGCCCCTGCCGACAAGATCACTTCCTTACGCACCTTGATGCGATGGACACGATCATGCTGGCGATATTCCACGCCCACAGCCCGCTTGCCCTCAAAGAGGATGCGCGTCGTCATCGCGCGCAACTCGACGCTCAGGTTGACCCGGTCCATCACGGGATGCAGGAAGCCCACGGCAGTCGAGCAACGCTTGCCATTGCGGGCGGTCATCTGGAACCAGCTGGTCCCTTCCTGATCGCCGTCGTTCAGATCATCCTTATAGGTATAGCCTGCTTCATCGCAGGCATCGATGATTGCCTTGCTGATCGGGTGCTGCTCAGGAAAATCCGAGACCCCCAGCTCGCCGCCCGTGCCGTGATTTTTGATCGCGCCGCGCTGCTGATCTTCGCTCTTCTTGAAGAAGGGCAGCACATCGTCCCATGACCAGCCCTCATTGCCCATCTGCCGCCAACCATCATAATCAGCCGATTGGCCGCGCACATAGAGCATGCCGTTCAATGAGGATGAGCCACCAAGAACCTTGCCCTTGGGCCATTTGTGCGGACGACCGCCCGAGCCTTCATCGACTTCGGTTTCGTACAGCCAGTTGACCTTGGGATCGTTGAGCGTCTTGCCGAAACCGATCGGAATGTGGATCATCATGTTCGACTTGAACTGGCTGATCTCACGCGTCGGCCGATCATCGCCGCCGGCTTCCAGAAGCACAACTTCGGTCCCGCGATCCGCTGAGAGTCGATTGGCAAGCACGCAGCCAGCACTGCCCCCGCCGATGATCACATAATCGACTATTCTCTCACCAGCCATCTCGTCACTTCCTCTCAAGGCCGCTGTCCTGTGAGACATGCAGCGCGACTTATCATGATAGATAGAAGGCAATATTTTCAAACAAAGTCAACAAGGCTCTCACTTTGCCGAGCCTGTCCCTGTGAATCAGATAGGTTCGCCGCCCGCGCGCGCTCGTTCCACCATCAGGCTTTCATCCTTGCGGACCCGGAACAGCAGGATGAGCAGCAGAATGACGATGGGGATCGCCACCCAGTTCACGCTGAGGATCGCGGTGCGCAAATTGCCGCCCGTCGCATCGGAGATCATGCCGACCAGATATGGTCCCATGCCGAGGCCGAAGATGGTGGAGACGATGAGATAGGTGCTCGCCGTAATGCCGCGCATCCTGGGCAGAACCAGCCCGTACATGAGCGAGTAAAGCGGCGGAATCCAGCAGGTGAGGATCACGCTGTAAAAAATGAAGCGCGTGTAGAAACTCGCCGCATCAGGCGCATGATAAGTGTAGATGCCAAATAGCGGCGAAACGCCCAGCGCGAAGAGCGTGAGATAGACGCGCCCCGTGGCTGGCATCTTCTTGTCGAACCAGTCGGCGAAGGGCCCGGCAATCATCGGCCCGATGACGCCGATCACCAGCGAGAGCAGCCCGAAGGTGACCCCGGTTTCGGCCGGCGAGGTGCCATAAGTCTTCATGATGAAGCCGGGCGTGAAGCCCATGATGCCGTAATTGATCACCGTCTGCAGCGCGCCAATCGCCATTGCGATCATCAGTGCGGGCGAGCCGACGGTCACGCGATAGGTGGGCTTGTCGGCGAGCGAGAGTCCCTGCAGCAGGTTGAAGATCACCAATATGCCAAAGCCCATCACGCCCCATTGCAGCAAGTGCGGATTGATGGGCACGCCGCCGAAATTGAGCGAGGGCCGTGGGGAAAAAGCTGAGGTGATATGCACCAGCGCGCTCATCAGCAGCACGATGAAGATCATGAATCCGATGTTGCTCGTCCAGTGCCGCTTGCTGGCATGGCGCGATACAAGCGTGACAAGGTTGCTGCCCGGCGTCACGGCTGCGAGCATGGCGAGACTCGCCTTGAACGGCGCAGGATCGGACGGCGTCTCAATGCCGTCCATCGCGCCGCGCTTGGGCTCCTTGAGCCGCCACAGCAGGATTGCGAGCAGGAAGCCGGGCGCAGAGGCGCAGATGAAAGCGAACTGCCAACCGGAGAAGCCGAGCGGTGCGGTTCCGCCCGCATAGCGCGCTTCCCACCAGCCCGCAGCAACGCCGCCGATAACATTGGACATGCCAAGGCCGACCGCGATGGATGAGGCGATAACGCCCATAACCAGTCCACGACGATGCTTGGGGAAATAATCGAACAGCAAAGATGTGCCCGCAGGCGAAGTCGCCCCCTCCCCGATCCCGACGCCAAGGCGCGAAATGGCAAGCAGCGCGAAGCCCGCCGCAAAAGCGGAAAGCCCGCTGGCGAAGGACCAGAAGGCAATCGCGATGGCAAGAATGCGCGTACGCACCCAGCCATCGGAGAGGCGGCCAAGCGGCAACGAGAATAGCGCATAAAAGAGCGCGAAGACGGTGCCGTAAAGCAGCCCCATCTCCGCATCGCCAACGCCCAGATCAGCTTTAATCTGCGGCGCCAAAATGGCGAGGATGTTTCGATCCAGCAGCGACATGGCGTTGGTCAGTGCGACCAACGCCAGCGCATACCAGGCAGTGCCGGTCACCCGGCCCGGCACTGACGGGCTACTCACAGATTGAAGACCCGTTCTGCGTTGGTCTGCATCAGCTTCTTCTTCTGCTCTGGCGTGATGTCCAGATTGTCATGCGTGCGCACTTCGTCCGCAACATATTCGTACGGATAATCCATTGCGTACATCACCCGGTCTTCACCGAGCTGATCGATGCACAGCTTGATGGCGAGCGGGCAAGCCATGCCGCTCGTCGTCACGCACACATTGTTGCGCATATAATGGAACATATCGTTCTTGAGCGGCTTCATTCGCTCATAGCGCTGCGAGCGCACACCGGCCTGATGCATATAATTGATGCGGAACAGCCAGTAAGGGATCGCCTCGCCACCATGCCCCACGCAGACGGTGAGGTTTGGATAGCGATCGAACATGCCAGCGGTCAGCACGCGCAGCAGGTGATAGCCCGTCTCCATGCCGAAGCCGAAGATCGCGCCATCAAGACCAGCCTCAACCATCCCTGCGATCATCGCATCAGGCGGCGATTGCGGGTGGATGTAGAGCGGGATGCCATTGTCGGCGCATGTCTTCAGGATGGGATCGAACTGCTCCTCATCGAGATAGTGACCCTTGGTGTGGCTGTTGACCATCACGCCCTTGAAGCCGAGCTCATTCTTGCCGCGAAGGATTTCCTCGACGGACCAGTTCACGTCCTGCGGCACAATCGAGGTCATGCCGACATAGCGCGTTGGGTGACGCTCGCAGGCCTGCTTGAGCACGTCATTGGCGCGGCGCACGAGGCCCTTGGCTTCGTCCGCCTCAAACACCTGACCGCCTGGCGAGGTCATAGAGAGAATGGCAACATCGATGCCGGTCTCATCCATCGAGGCCAAACGCATATCATCCAGATCGACCAGGCGATCACGGATCCACTGCGAGCGCTCGGATGGCGAGGTGCCGTAGAAGCCCCAGAGTGAGGTCGTCGCCTTGTCGGCGCGGCCTTCCTTCACCAAACGCAGATAAGCGTCGATCTGCTCGGATGTGGCAAATGCCTCTTCAGTCGCGATCCGCAGATAACCGCGATCCCCGCCTGTTTTCAGCGCATGGGTCATGTGTCTCTCCTTAAGTCAAAGCTTGGGCCCCGGCCGCACGCAGCGCGGCCGGGGCGCGTTCCTTCAAATCAGCCTTCGTGGACGACCTTGGTGACGAGGCAAGCCTGCACACCCTCGGGGCCATCCTCATGCCCGTGGCCGGACCACTTCACGCCACCAAAGGGCGAATCCGCCCCGCCGATCGCGACGGTATTGATGCCGAGCATACCGGTCTCAACTTCACGCGCGATGCGCTTCTGAAGCTTGGAATCGTTGGTCCAGCTATAGGCAGCAAGGCCATAGGGCAGACGATTGGCTTCCTCGATCATGTCGTCGATCTTGCCGAAGGGGTTGATCAGCGCGACGGGGCCAAATGGTTCCTCATTCATGATCTCGGCTTCAAGCGGGATTTCACTCAGCACCGTAGGCGCGTAGAAATAACCCTGATTGCCGAGGCGCTCGCCACCAGCATTCAGCTTGGCGCCAGCCTTCATCGCGCCACCGATCAGATGCTCCATCGCATCGGGACGGCGCGGATTGGCCATCGGACCCATCTGCGTGCCATCGACCAGACCGTCACCGACCTTGAGCGCCTTGGCGCGCTCGGCAAAGCCATCACGGAAGCGCTCATACACGTCTTCCTGCACGATGAAGCGCGTGGGCGAGACGCAGACCTGCCCGGCATTACGATATTTGTGACCGGACATGACGTTGAGGACATGGTCGACATCGACATCGTTGAACACCAACACGGCTCCGTGGCCGCCAAGCTCCATGGTCGTGCGCTGCATATTCTCGGTCGCGAGGCGGGCGAGATGCTTGCCGACGACGGTCGACCCGGTGAAGCTGAGCTTACGGATGATCGGCGAGGCCAGCAGGTGACGCGAGACTTCATCCGGCACGCCGAACACAGCCTGCGCGACTTCCTTGGGAAGGCCAGCATCGAGCAGGCACTGGAGGACGCCGAGACCGGATGCTGGCGTCTCTTCAGCCGACTTCATGATCACCGAGCAGCCCGCCGCAATGGGCGCGCCGAGCTTGCGCCCAGGATTGCCGAGCGGGAAGTTCCAGGGCGCGAAGGCTGCGACCGGGCCTACTGGCTCATGCGTGACGGTGGAGCGCATCCCCGCCGGGCGAACCAGCGTGCGGCCATAGAGCCGGAACACTTCGCCCGCGTAGAAATTGAACAGGCCAGCGACCATCATCACTTCGATGCGGGTTTCCGCCAGCGTCTTGCCCTGCTCCATCGTGGCGATGCGCGCGAGCGTTTCCTGACGCTCAACAAGCAGACGAGCCGCGCCGGAGAGAACGGCAGCGCGCTCCTGCGGCGTGGAATCGCGCCAGCGGATGAAGCCGCGCTGCGCCGTCTCCAGCGCACGGTCCAGATCGGCAGCGTTGGCGAGCGGCAATTCACCCAACTTCTCGCCGGTTGCGGGGTTGACGATGGTCTGCGTGCGACGATCGCCGCCACTAACGGTCTCGCCGTCAATGATCATGTGCAGGGCGGGATAACTGGTCATGGCCATGCTCTCCGAGCTTGTTTCAAATGCGCGCGGAGGGCGGGCGTTGCAGCCCGCCAACGTTGCGATAACACTCCTCTCGGGCGAGAACGATGATTCGTCAACAGGTCTTGCAACGACTTACGATGCAGCGGCCTGCGCTTCGGCTGCTTCGAGCCGCTCAATCTCTTCACGATAAGGCTTGCAGGCGCGCCACATGCTGATTGTGGCGAGTGGCAAGAGGATAACAGCGGTGAGGAAGATCGCCTTCCAGAGCTGGGTTTCATCACCAATCACGCGCTGCGCCACCGACCCGATGACAAAGCTGCCCATCGCTCCAAAGAAG
>CAMLFF010000200.1 GCA_946479185.1 uncultured Sphingobium sp. | reverse complement strand
GCCGAGTCTCGCCATCGATCAGCCTGCCGCGCAGCTTGTGCCCGATCGCCCAGATCAGCCCACTCTGGCTCGCGTTCAGCAGCACAAGCGGCAGCCCCTGCCAGCCAAGCCAGGCGCCGATCGCGCCGAGCAGCTTGGCATCGCCAAGGCCCAGCCCCTCTCGTCCGCGCAGGCGACGATAAGTGAAGGCAATCAAGAACAGGGCGCCATAGCCGAGCGCAGCGCCGATCACGCGATCCCAAAAGGGCGTAGGCAGGACCCAATCGCCGAGGGTGAGGCCCAACGCGGCAAGCGGGAGCGTGAGGGCATCCGGCAGCCAAAAGTGCCGCGCATCGAGCACAGCCAGCGTGAGCAGCAGCCATCCCGCGACGGTGAAGAGCAATGCGATGGGCAAGGGCAATAGCGCGAAGGCCAAGCCGGCGATGAGCGCCGCGCCAAGCTCCATGACGCTATGGATCGGATCGATCCGCGCGCCACAGGAGCGACAACGCCAGCGTGATATCAGCGCGCTCACCAACGGAACCAGCTCGAAGGAGCGCAAAGTGCGCCCGCAGGCATCACAGGCAGAGCGCCCGCGCATGATGGAAATGCCCTGCGGCCAGCGCACCACCAGCGCGCCCAAAAAGCTGCCGATGATAAGCCCCAGCCCGCCACCGATCAGCGCGTTGATCCAGAGCGTGTCAGTCAGCATCGGACTTGCCGCCAAAGTGACTCAAAAGCGCCCGACAGTCCGCAACACCTGCTCGCCATTCACCGCACGGAAGCCATTGGCGCCCAGCGCCGCGCCAAGCAGCGGATCGGCCACGCGTACGCGCATTGTCGCTTCATAGCTGCCATCCTGCTTGATGCGCACAGCGAGATGCTCCTGCCCGGACTGGCTCACCAGCGGCAGTTCCACCGCATCGCCCGCACACTTCACTTCGCCCGTGAAGCCATTGGCGAGACCGAGTCCGCTGATGATGGCCGGAACACGCGCGCGCACCCGCCCTTCCGCTTTTGTGCAAAGCCCGGCGGAGAAATGCACGGTCACATCGTCCAACTCAAAACGGCTGATCGGCAGCGGTGCGAGCGGAGCAGCGAGGGCAAGCGTGCCAGTCACATCATCGATCCCGCGCCGGTTCCAGCCGACCGTGATGGCGCCTGCAATATCATCGGGCGCGCCGAGGCGGCGGGAGATATCCACACGCGCCCGGCCAATGAGCAGCTGAATGGGATTGAGGAACACATCCACGGTGCCGAGCTGCACGCCGCGGATTTGCAGCTCCTCAGCCCCGCCCCACCAGATGGGGCCGCGCAGGGAGCGTGCTGCCACGCCCATATCCTTGAGGCCAAAGATGCTGAACGCGGCATGGAGCGGCCAGGTGACGAGCAGGCCGATCAGCAGGATGAGGAACAACATCACCTTCGCGCGCGTCGTCGCGATCCAGCTCATCATGGCTTCACCTCTGCAAACACGGCCTGCATCGTCACGGTGCCTTCACCAGCGCCCGGCACGATGCTGATCGTCTGCACGGCAATCCCCGCGCTTTCCAGCCTTGAGACCCACTGGAGCAACGGACCGACCCGCGCCGCACTGATGCTCACGGCCAGCTTGCCTGCACCCTGCTGATTAGCGCGATCCAGCGTAAAGCCGGATTCGGCAGCGCTCTGACTCACTAATTGCTCAACAGGCACTTGCTCAGTCTGCGTGCGGCCCTTGGGCTTCTCGCGCAACTCAGCAACTTTGGAGCGGACGGAGGCATAGCGATCCAGCGCGGCACCCTGCTTCTCCCAGCCGCTATCCAGCCCCGCGCCCAGGGGTCGGAAAACGCCCAGCCAGAGGAAAACAACCAGCGCGATGAGGCCAAGGCCCGCCATCAGGCGGCGCTCGGCGAGACTGTGGTTCGCCCACCAGAGCTTCATATTCTGCATCACCGCACCACCATGATATCTGCGATCAGCTGCGCACCACGCTGCTGCACCGCATTGGCGCTGATCCGCCAGCCAGCTTCCTGAATGGCAATCAGCACGTCATTTATCTCTTCCGCCCGCGTCGCCGAGAATTGCAGCCGGAGCGATCCGTCAGCGGTCTGGTTGACGCTGGTGAGCGTGACATTGGGATTGGCCTGCATCGCCGTCATCACGCCAGCCATCATGCCGGAGAAACCGCCGCGCCCGCCCCGCGCCGCAAACAGCGCCGTGATGCGCGCATCTGCGGCATCCGGGTCTTCGACGGTTGGGTCGATTGTTTTGGCGAGTTCGACCGTCTGCGCATCCAGGCGTGAGGCCTCTGCGTTCAGGCGGATGATCGTGATCAGCGAGATCAGCAGGCCGATAACGATGATGCCGCCGAACATGATCGCCATGCGCCGCAACCGGGCCGCATCGAACATGGATGGCGCGCGCTGCGCATAAATGCCCTGCCGCAGATCAAGCGGCGGATCATTGAGCGCGGCGAGCAGCGCATCATCGATATTATCGGGAGGCAGTCGCGTGACCGGGGCATCGCCCATGATCAGCGCGGCGACATCATCGCTGCCCTCAAATGCCGTATCCGCGCCACGCACCACATCGGCGCCACCAATGGGCGCACGCACAAAGCCGTTCTCCGGCGCGGGCAGCAGCAGCGCAGAGGGCACGAAGCTTGCCTGCTCGATGCCGTGGGTTTTGGCCCATTCCAGCCAATGCTGCATGGCGCTGCGGCTGGTGACGGCCACCACATGCGGCGCCTCGCCATCGTCATTGGCGGCGACGGCGGCGTGCAATTGATCGCCCTCGCCAATGCTCACATCCAGCGCCATCAATCGCGCAGCCGCCGCGCCCTGACGGGAAGTCATGCCGGGGCAGGCGATCCAATGGAGCGTCGTGACATGCGGCGGCAGCACGAGCATGGCCTTGCCGACAGCTTCGTCCGGCGTCTGCTCATCCTCGGGTGGCAACCATTCCGTGCCCCGGCCCCGGCGCACGATCCGCTCCTGCGCGACGCGATACCAGACCGGCGGCGTCTCGCTTTCCCGTGGCAGGACAATCACATAATCATGCTTCAAGACGCTTCACCCCATTGCCGGCGAACCAGCCGCGCAGGCTTGTTCTCCGCATCGATCAGCACGGTTTCTTCCACAATACCTCCCCCGAGATCGGCCCGGATCGTCACTTCAAACCAGCGTGTCTTCGCCATCGTCTGTTCCTTGACGGACTCGGCAAGGCCGAGACGCGCGAGCGCAGGCTGCGTCCAGAAATTCTGCACACTGCCATAGCCTTGCGGCGGGCGCTGGGCCAGCACGTCCCGCGCCTGATCGAGCCCAAGCGCGTCAGGCGCGATCATGGCGAGCAACACCGCCTGCCCCGGCAGCAAGGTGTTGATGTTGATGGACGACATGCGCGTGTTTGGCAGCGCACAGACCCAGGGGCGCACGCGCTGATAAATATCCGGCGTCACCGCATTGATCATCAGCAATTCACTCGAATCCGCCATCAGGCCATTGGCGGTGCGATAGGCAGGTTTGAACCCGGCATAATAATTGTCTTCCGCCCCGCCATTGCCCGGCTCGACATCGCTATCGATCCAGTCCGCAGCCGATGTGGCAATCTGCAGGGCAACGGCATGATCGATACCGAGCAGACGCATCAAAGCGGCAAATTGCGCGATGCCCGCCTGTCGTGCGGCGAGATTGGCTTCGCCGCCCGCGTCTCCCGGCATTCCAGCATTATCGGCGCCACTCACCAGACTGTTGAGATTGAAGCAATTTCCCCGGTCGATAATCCGCGCGGTCACGCTGCCATTGGGCACGGCGATGGTCTGATCCCGCCCGAGCCATCCGCCTTGCAGCGTCGTGCGATCGGGCTGCACGGCGACGATATCGGTGATGAGCGTGGCGACCATCTGCTCGGCGGTGAGCATATAGGCGCGGCCCTGATCGGCGGCGACGATGTTGCGCGTCATGCGGCTGGCGAGCGTCAGCCGATCCAGCGCGACGGCGGTGACGACCGAGAGGATGGCGACCAGCAGCAGCACGGTGAGCAAGGCAGCGCCCTGCTCGCTCGGTTTCATCGCGCGATTACATGGCATTGGCGGGCGCCCCTATGATCGCATCAGGGTCCGGCTCATACATGGTGGTGCCGACGAGGAAGCGCAGGGTAAGGGGTGGTTGCCCGTCACGCTCCATCACCAACTCGACAGCGGTCGGCGCGTCGCTCGGCTTCTCCGGCACCCAGCGCTCAAGCCACTCGCCCTTGCGCGTGCGATAGCGCAGGGTGAGCGCCGTGACGCCCTTGAACAGGATTGCAGGCTCGGGAGCATCAGCCCCATCGACAGCCTCATAACCGATCCGTTCAATGCGCCCTTCCCGCCACCAATATTCCACCTTTTGCAAGCTGGGGCGCCGCGCCATGGATGGATTGCTCCAGCCATCGCGCACGAACTGCATGAGCGGCTCATTGTCCTGCGCGGCCCGGCCATAAAAGACCGGCGCGAAAGTGCCCGCCTGCGTGCGGCTGATGCGCTTGCTGACCTGCGAGATATCGGCATCGAGCGTCGATATACCGCGCTGGACATCGCCCAAGGCATCGAGATGCGCGCTGATTGCGGCTTGCCCATCGACGCTGGTGCGCAAAAGGATGACGCCCGTCGTCGCGAGCATGGAGAAGATGAGCACGGCGACCATCAGCTCGATGAGCGTGAAGCCGAGTTCGGCGGAACGCACAGGCGAACTGAAGCCGTTGGGCTGTGGCGCGCGATCACTCACCGGTCGTCACCCGGCCATCGAGGTCCATGCGGATTTTGATCGTGCGATCATCGCGCATCAGCCCGAACTGCAACGCCTGATCGGCGCGCCCGACGCTGTCGAACATCACCCGGATGCGATTGGCGCTACCCAACACCGCGCGCGTCTCGCCGGACCAATCCTGCGACGTGAGCGGCCCTTCGGTGATCGGCTGCCAAGCGCCCTCAAAGCGCTTCTCGAAACCATATGCGTTGGGCGAAACCCATAGCGCAACCGGACGCCCGGCGATGATGGCGCTATCGCGTGCGGCATGAACCCGCCCGGCGAACCGATCGATATCGCTGGAGATGCGCCCGCGCGAATCGGCCATGGTCATGACGACCACGCCGGACATGAGGCCGATGATCACGAGGACGACCATCAGCTCTACGAGCGTGAACCCCGCCTCGGTGCAGGCTTTCCTCATTTCGCCCGCCCAAAGGTCAGCACTGCGGGGGATTGCCCCGGCCCGCCATCCACGCGCACCGTGATGAGCGCCATGCGGCCATTGTCGGCATCGTCGACCTGCTGGTTCCAGCGCCATTGCCGCCCGACATTCTCCGCCACGCCCTGACTTGCGCCGAGCGCGGGGGCCTGCGGATCAGTCAATCGCTCGACCATGATATTGCGCGCAACAATCTGCGCTAATGTACGCTCGCGCAGATCGGCGGAGGTGCGCGCGGAGACCGCTTGCAGACGCATCAGAGCCAGCGCCGCAAGGCTGAAGATGGCGAGCGCGACAAGCATCTCCAGCAGCGTGAAGCCCGCGCAACTGTCTGTCTTTGGGTCACGCGCGCGCATGGTCATTTCAGCGCCTTCCAGCGGCTCAGCCTTGAAGTGGCCTTACATCTCGCTCGAATAGATATCGGCATTTTCGCCTTCGCCGCCGGTCGCCTTGTCAGCGCCCAGCGAATAAACGTCGAACGCGCCTTTGCGGCCCGGCGCGGCATATTGATAGGCATTGCCCCACGGGTCATTGGGCAGCTTCTTGATATAGCCGCCAATGCGGTAGCGCTCCGGCTGGGCGAGGCCCGGCGGGGTTGCGATGAGTGCGTTCAGGCCATCGCTCGTGCTGGGATAAGTGAGATTATCGAGGCGATATTGATCGAGCGCGGATTCCAGCGAGGCGATATCCGCCTTGGCCTTAGCGACATTGCTGGTGCCAAGCGCGCCGAACACGTTGATCGCGACGATGGTGCCGAGCAGGCCAATGATGACGATCACCACCAGAAGCTCGATGAGCGTAAAACCGTTTTCGCTGGGCTTGCGCGGCAGCTTGATAGCCATGCGGCGGCGCAGGCGCGCAATCGCTCCCTCCTTGGCAGAACGGCTGAGGTTGCGAGCGAACGTCATGGGTTAAACTCCGGCACCGGTAAGATTTTGCAGCTGCATGA
>CAMLFF010000199.1 GCA_946479185.1 uncultured Sphingobium sp. | reverse complement strand
CGTAAGGCCCTTTCCAGATGCATGCACCAACCAGTGCCCCCCATATTGCTATCCGCGCCCGCAATGTCACCCTCTCGCTTGGCACGGGCGAGGCGCGGGTCGACATTTTGAAGGGCGTGGACCTGGATGTGGCGCGGGGAGAAAGCCTCGCGATCCTTGGTGCATCGGGATCGGGCAAGTCATCGCTGATGGCAATCCTCTCCGGCCTTGAGCAGGCCAGCGAGGGATCAGTGGAAGTGGATGGCATCGATTTCAGCACCTTGAATGAGGATGCGCTGGCCCGTGCGCGGCGCGGGCGCATCGGCATCGTGTTGCAGGCCTTCCACTTGTTACCGACGATGACCGCAGTGGAGAATGTGGCCGTGCCGCTGGAGCTGGCGCGACGGGATGATGCCTTTGCGCGCGCTGGCGAGGAGTTGACCGCTGTCGGTCTTGGCCATCGGCTCGACCATTATCCAGCCCAGCTTTCCGGCGGCGAACAGCAGCGCGTGGCGATTGCGCGTGCCGTGGCGCCGGGGCCGGACATCATCTTTGCGGACGAACCGACCGGCAATCTCGATGGGCATACCGGCGCGGCAATCATCGATCTGCTCTTCACCCGCCAGCGCGCGAGCGGCGCGACATTGGTGATCATCACGCATGACCCCGCGCTCGCCGAGCGCTGCGACCGCACCGTGGAGATGCGCGATGGACTGATCGTGGAGCGTACCGACGCATGAATGCGCTGAGCCTGCGGGCGAGCTGGTCGATAGCTCGGCGCGACCTGAATGCGGGCCTGCGGGGCTTGCGGCTGCTGTTCATCTGCCTATTCTTGGGCGTGGCGACACTGGCGGCGATTGGCAGCCTGACCGCCGCTATCACTGACGAGCTAAGCGTACGGGGTCAGTCGCTCCTTGGTGGCGATATCGAGGTTGCCATGATGCAGCGTGAGGCCAATCCGCAGGAAAAGCAGACCCTGCGCCAGATGGGCACGCTGAGCGAGACGATCCGCTTGCGGGCGATGGCCAATGCCGTGACGACCCGCACGGATGGGCCAAGCGCCGTGCTGACCGAGCTCAAGGCCGTCGATAACGCTTACCCACTTTATGGCGCACTTACGCTGCGCAATGGGGCCTATCGCCCTCTCGCGCCCGATGAGATCGTGATTGGTGATGCGTTGGCCGAGCGGCTGCTCCTCAAGACTGGCGACAGCCTGCGCTATGGCACCGCGACCTTCACCATCGCCGATATCATTGCCGATGAGCCGGACCGGGTAGGCGAAGGCTTCACGCTTGGCCCGGTCGGCATTGTGTCGCTTGAGGGTATGGCGCGTACCGGGCTGATCCAGCCGGGCAGCCTCTATGAGAGCAAATATCGCCTGCGCATCGCGCCGGGCACAGACGTTACGGCGCTGCGCGAGCGACTGGACAAGCAGTATGCCGAGGCTGGCTGGTCGCTCAAGGACCGAGACCGCGCTGCCCCGGGGACCAATCGCTTCTTCGAGCGGATGGGGCAATTCCTCTCGCTCATCGGCCTCACCGCTCTGGTGATTGCGGGCATTGGCGTCAGCAATGGCGTCTCCTCCTATCTCGCGCTCAAGCGCGGCAGCATCGCGACCTTCAAGGTGCTTGGCGGAACATCGGCGGATATCGAGCGCATCTACCTGATGCAGATCGGCACGATTGCGGCCTTTGCGATTGCCTGCGGGCTGATTGTGGGCGCGCTCTTGCCGCCGGGCATTGTGGCGCTGTTGGGCGATGTACTGCCGGTGCGACCCGGCTTTCAGCTGCATCCCCTGCCCCTGCTGACCAGTGCCGCTTACGGGCTTTTGATCGCCTTCATCTTCACCCTGCCGCCGCTGGCACGGGCGCGGACCTTACCGGTTGCCGCCATCCTGCGGGCGCTGGTGGAGCCGCGTAATTTGCTCGACCGGCGCAGCCTGATCGGCGTCGTCGTCGCAGCGGCGCTGCTCATCGCCATCGCGCTCGGCACAGCGCGCGAGCCGCTCTTCTCCGCTGCGGTGCTGGGCGCGACAGCGGCAGTGCTGCTGCTGCTGCTCGGCCTTGGCTGGATCATCAGCAAAGTCGCGGCGCGTGTGCCGCGCCCGAGGCAGCCTTTGTGGCGCCTCGCCATCGCCAATCTTTATCGCCCCGGCGCGCAGACATCCGCGCTGGTGGTGGCGCTGGGGCTGGCGCTCACCTTGTTCGTGACGCTGGCGGGCGTGCAGACGAGCCTCACCGCCGAGATCGACCGCACGGTTCCGAAGAAGGCGCCCAACCAGTTCGTGCTGGATATCCCCTCCGCACAGGAAGCGCGCTTCCGGTCCATCGTGACCGAGCAAGCCCCTGATGCGCAACTCAATGTCGTGCCTGCCCTGCGCGGGCGCATCATAGCCTATGCCGGGCAGCGGGTGGCCGATCTGGAGACACTGCCCGAGGGCGCCTGGTTCCTGCGCGGCGAGCGCGGCGTGACCTATAGCGTGACCCTGCCGGAGGGGAGCGATCTCGTCGCCGGGCAGTGGTGGCCACGCGATTATGCCGGGCCGCCGCTTATTTCGCTCGATGCGGAAGCGGCAAAAACGCTCGGCCTCAAGCTTGGCGACACAATGATCGTGAGCGTGCTGGGCCGCGAGATTGAGGCGCGCATAGCATCCCTGCGCACCGTGAATTGGGACAGCATGGGCTTCAACTATGTGATGGTCTTCTCACCCACCGCTCTGGCCAGCGCGCCACATAGCCTGACCGCGACAATCACGATGGCGCCGCAATATGGACCGGGGGTGACGCGCGCCTTGCTCGCGGCCTTCCCCGGCGCATCGGTGATTGCGGTGAGTGAAGTGATCGAGCAGGTGAGCGGCCTGTTGGAGCAGATGTCGAGCGCGATCGTGGCGGCAGCGAGCATCGCGATCCTTGCAGGCATTGCGGTGCTGATCGGGGCCATTGCGGCGTCACGACAGGCGCGAAGCTATGATAGCGTGATTCTCAAGACGCTCGGCGCAACGCGGCTGCAGATATTGGGCACGCAGGTGATGGAATATGCGCTGCTGGCGGCAACATTGGCGCTGGTTTCGCTGGCGCTTGGCATGGGTGCGGCCTGGTATGTGATCGTGCAGGTCTTCGACTTTGGCTGGGCGCCCGACTGGGGCGTGGTAATCGCAACGCTGGCAGGCGGCGCGCTACTCACGCTCGGGATTGGGCTTGCAGGATCGATCCCGCTCATGTCGCTGCGGCCATCAAGGGCACTGCGGGAGCTTTAGGCGCATTTAGCTCGGAGCGTTCACAAAAACGCCGTATCCTCGCGAATGCGGGGATCCAGTCGCTACGGTTCAGTTTGGCGCCAACGGTCAGATGCGAAGGTCCGTGAGCCCCAATCTTGGTGCTCAGCCGCTCGTTTGACTGGATCCCCGCATTCGCGAGGATACAGGATGTGGAGACTGGCCCGACGCTCCGGCAAGCGCCTCACCCACCCCTCTCCCGCTTGCGGGAGAGGGCTTCAGGGCCGCGCTTAGAACAGCGTATCGAACGCCTTCTCCAACCGCTTCAAACTCGCAGGCACATCCTTCAGCTTATCCAGCCCAAACAGGCCGATGCGGAAGCTGCGATAGTCCGGCCCTTCATCGACCATCAAGGGCACGCCACCCGCCACTTGCAGGCCTAGTTCCGCGAAGGGCTTGCCCGTCTGCATCTGCGCATCTTCGGTAAACACCACCACCACGCCCGGCGCGGCAAAGCCATCGGCAGCGACGGACTTCACGCCACGCTCAGCCAGCATTGCACGCACGGCGTTGCCCTGCTCCCATTGCGCATCGCGCAGCACCTCAAAGCCGATCTGCTTGGTTTCCATCATCGCCTTGTGAAACACCCGCAGCGCATCTGTCGGCATGGTGGCGTGATAGGCATGGCCGCCGTTCAGATAGGCCTCCATGATGCTGTTCCACTTGGCAAGATCGACCGCAAAGCTGGTGGATTTTGTCTCGCGGCAGCGCTCCAGCGCCTTGGCGTTCATCATCACCAGACCGGCGCTTGGCGGGGCTGACCAGCCCTTTTGCGGGGCGGAGATCAGCACATCCACGCCGGTTGCGACCATGTCGACCCAGATGCAGCCCGAGGCGATGCAATCCAGCACGAACAGTCCGCCGACCTCATGCACGGCATCCGAGACGGCGCGGATATAATCGTCCGGCAGGATCATGCCCGAGGCTGTCTCGACGTGCGGTGCGAAGACGACGGCGGGCTTTTCCGCGCGGATGGCGGCGACCACTTCATCAATCGGCGCAGGCGCGAAGGGCGCGTCCGATCCGCCATTGCCGATGCGCCGGGCCTTCATCACGGTTTCGGAGGCAGGAATGGACCCTGCCTCGAAAATCTGCGTCCAGCGGTAGGAGAAGAAGCCGTTGCGGATGACCATGACATTCTGACCGGTCGCAAACTGCCGCGCCACAGCCTCCATGCCATAAGTGCCGCCACCGGGCACGATGACAGCCCGCTCGGCATTGTAAACCTCGCAAAGCGTTGCGTGGATATCGCGCATCACGCCCTGGAACGCCTGGCTCATATGGTTGAGCGAGCGATCAGTGAAGACAACCGAATATTCGAGCAGGCCATCAGGATCGATATCGGGGCGAAGGGCGGGCATGTATCTTCTCCTTTGTCGGACAATCCCGACAGATGATGCTTCGCCCACTGAAATGGGCCGTCGCGTCGCCCATAGCTTGCTAAGAAGTTGAGTGCCAGCGACTCCGGTTGATCAACCGACGAAGCCTGGATTGCCGCCACATTTATATTTCGTGATTGCAGAGCGTTAGCGGAAATCTCCCCGGGAATTGCCAAACCGCCTTGACCCCGACCCGCGCTCTGTGATTAACGGTAATGCGAATCATTTGCATATCTAACGGGGACATATTGTGACATTGCCACTTAACGGCGCGGCGCCAACCAAGGCCGCGCGCCGGACCTATGCACGCGTGCTGAAATCTCGTCACACTGGGGTGATGGCGCTCGCCATTGCGCTTGCGGGTGTAACCGCTGGTGCCCCGGCGCAGGCGCAGGATAATGACGGCTTCTATCTACTCGACCGGATGAACCGCATCGTGGTGACGGCCACGCGCACGCCCACCCGGCTGGAGGATGTTCCCCTCACCGTCTCGCTTATCACCGATGAGCAGATGGCCGACGAGCTGGTGACGGACATTCGCGATCTCGTGCGGTTCGAGCCCGGCGTGAGCGTGCAGCGCCAGCCTGCGCGCTTCTCCGCCGCAGGCAGCGCGATGGGCCGCGCGGGCAACGACAGCTTCAACATTCGCGGCATTGGCGGCAATCGCGTGCTCATTCAGGTGGATGGCGTGCGCGTGCCCGATGGGTTCAGCTTTGGCGCGCAAGCGGCAGGTCGCGGCGACTATGTGGACCTTGGCCTCATCAAATCGGTCGAGATTTTGCGCGGGCCATCCTCAGCGCTTTATGGCAGCGATGGCCTTGCGGGCGCAGTGAGCTTCACAACGGCGGATCCGGCGGACTTCATCACCGAGGGCAAGTCCGTGGGTGGCCTGCTGCGCACCGCCTATAGCAGCGCGGACGAGGAGTTTGCGCAGACGGCGATCATCGCTGGCCGTAGCGGCGACTGGTCGGCCATGGCGGCTTATACAAGGCGCGATCATAAGGAGCTGGAAACGCAGGGCGATGTTGGCGGCACGGGCAGGTTCCGCTCAATGGCCAATCCACAGGATGGTCATTCCAACGCAGTGCTGGGCCGCCTCGTTTATGAGCCCGGGACTGGCCACAAGCTGCGGATGACGGGCGAATATCTCGATACCTATCTGTTCACCAATGGTCTCTCCGCGCTCAGCCCGACGATCAAGCTGTTTCAGGCGCGTGACAAGAGCGAGCGCAAGCGCGCGACGCTCGACTGGACGTGGGAAGGCGATGGCGTGATCGATGCCGCGCGCATCGCGGCCTATTGGCAGGATGGGCAGGACCGGCAATTCAGCGATGAGGACCGCACGCCGCTGGCCGACCGCGAGCGACTGAACATCTTCGAGAACCGCGTGATCGGCCTTTCGGCGGATGCGCGCGCCGACTTCGCCACGGGATCAATCACCCACCGCCTCGTGTTTGGCGGCGATGTGAGCGAGACGCGCCAGCGCGGCCTGCGTGATGGCACCGTGCCGCCAGCGGGCGAAAC
>CAMLFF010000198.1 GCA_946479185.1 uncultured Sphingobium sp. | reverse complement strand
ATACTGTCCCACGCATTCGCGCCGCCGCCCAGCTTCCAATAGTCACCCGACCATGTCTTGCGGATCATTCCCATCACATTGTCGGAGGCCTCGCCATCCGGTCCCTTCGCGGGATCGCCCGGCGTCAGATAGAATTGCCACAGCTTCTTGCCGGTCTCGGCATCCCATGCGGACACAAATCCACGGATGCCCATATCGCCGCCGCTATTGCCAATGACCACCTTGCCATCGAACACGCGCGGCGCGCCGGTGATGGTGTAGGGCATGTCCTTGGGCGTCGTCTGAACCGACCAGACCTGCTTGCCACTCTTCGCATCGATGCCGATCAGCCGCCCATCCAATGTGGCGATGATGATCTTGCCCTTCCACATCGCAAGCCCCCGCGCGACAGGCTCGCAGCAGGCATAGCGGCCATATTCGCGCGGCACTTGCGGGTCGAAGGTCCATAGCCGCTTGCCGGTGCGGGCATCATAGGCAATCGTGATGTTCCAGGGCAGGATGTTGTAGAGCACGCCATCGGCATAGAGCGGCGTCGCCTCCACGCCCCGGAACGTGTCCAGCGCATCATGCCAGGCAATGCCAAGCTTGCTCACATTGCCAGCATTGATCTGGTCGAGCGGACTGTAACGCTGGGCGCTGTAGGTGCGCCCATCGTGCAGCCAGTCGCTGCCGTCCTTCTCCTGCGCGGCCATGCGTGCGCTGTCCACGGCGGCGGGCATGGCGGCGCCAGACTGCGCCATGATCGCATAGCTCAGCAGCAGCATGGCAAGCAGTGCCATGCCGATCAGCAGCACCGGCCTCTTCCAGATCGTCATCCGTTCAGTCCCTTGGCGGCTCACCGATGGGCTGCGATCCATCGACCCAACGACCGACCTTGAGCGAATCCTGCTGCTCTTTCGTGCCCGGTGGCCGATGATAGGCCCCCGCTTCCGCAACATCGGGCTTGAAGACCTTGCCCGTCACCGGGTTCGGATAATGGAAGGGCACGATATAATAGGCCGGATAGGTGAGGTAGATCACCGATGGCGGCAGGTCTGGCGGCGGATCGAACTTGTCGGGCCAGGTGTTGTTCATCGCCCATTTTCCCCAGCCTTCCCAGCTGGAATACATGGTGAAAGGGCCGGTCAGGCGGCTGATCTTCCAGACGCCATTTTCCTTGCGATATTCATTCTCGTAAAGCGGCAGACCCCAGCCGCCATTGCTCATCACCCAGGCGCGGGCGCGCACCCAGCCGGTCTTGCCGTCCGCCGAAATATCCGGGATTGGCTGGAACTGCATATGGTTGACCAGCGCGCCTTTCTTGGTGCCATCCGGCCCAAAGGCTTTCTGCATATATTCCAGCACGCGGGCCTTGCCGAGGAAGATGCCCTTGCCGCCAATCTCCAGCGTCGCATCCTGAGTGAACAGCTCGGAGAGCGGCGTCCACTGGCCCTTGTCCACGAAATAGCCATAGCTTCGCTGCAGCTTCTCGATGGCGTTCATGTCCTCCAGCCGGGTGATGCGCGCGTCCAGCGCGGCCAGCTTTTCCGCCGATGTCTGGGCGATGGCGGGCGTGAAACCCGCGAGCGATGAGGCGCCGATCAGCGCGGCGATGATGTGCGTGCGCTTGGTCATCGTTTCATTCCCTTCGTGGCGCTGCTCTCTTCCTTCTTGCTGCTATCCATGCCCCGGTCGGGACGGCCAAGGATATCGTCGCCCTCCAGCGGCAGGTCTTTCATCACCTCGCCCGTCACCGGATGCCGGTAGCTATAGGCGGGCAGATAAGCGTTGGGGAACGATCGATAGACTTCGCTCGGCGGCTGATCCGGCGGGAAGATTGCGCTCGGCCCTTCCATTTGGATCGCATATTTCGCGAACCCCAGATCATAATCGGTCAGGGCGGTGACATAGAAGTGCAGCTTGGAAATTTTCCAGACGCCGCCTTCCTTCACATATTGATTTTCATAAAGACCGACGCCCCATTTGCCATTCTGGTTGGGTGCGGAGAGCATCACCATGCCCTGCCAGCGCCCCGTCGCCGTGCGTCCGTCCGGCGCCACGACGACGATGGGCTGGAGCATCATATGATTGTTGAGGCTGCCCTTGGCGAGGCCTTGGGGGCCGAGCAGCAGCATCGACTGACGAATGCGCGCGGGCGTGATGTAAACGCCGCGCTGGCCATATTCAAAGCTGCCCCGCGCCGTGAACAGCTCTGCCGCCTGATCCCACAGCCCCTTGTCAAAATAATAGCCGAAGGTGGCCGTGAGGTTTTCGACAGCGAGCTGATCTTCCAGCAGTGTGACACGCTGTTTGTAGGCAGCGAGTTCGCCATGCTGAGCCAAAGCTGGTGGAGCCGCCATCATGGCAGCGAGGCCGATCAACAGCGCGGCCTTGAATGTGGTGCGGGCGCTCATTTCGCTGTCTCCGTCACGGGCTTGCCAGTCACCGGATTGGGCGCTCTGAAAGGCGGAAGCTGCCGTTCCGGAAAGGCCTGATATTTTGCACTCGTCGGGCGATCCGGCGGCATCGCCTTGCTCGCCTCGCTGCGCACCATGCCCTCGCCGGGCTTGAGCCGTGCCCAGCCCTTCTCATAAGGCGCCACGAAATTGATGTAGAGGTGCAGGCGGGCGATTTTCCACACGCCGCCCTCCTTCACATAGTCATTCTCATAAATGCCGTCGCGCCACCCGGCATGCTTCTTGTGCTGGCCGAGCATGCCAAGGTCCCGCCAACGCGCCTGCGCGGACTGGCCATCGGCGGCGACATTCACGACGGGCTGCAAGGTCACCCACTCATTGAGCTGGCCATAGATCAGCCCCTCCTGACCACCATGTAGCGCTTTGAGATAATCGCGGATGCGGGCATTGCCGACATAGACGCCATCGGCACCAATCTCGACCGAGCCACTGGTAGCGAAGAGATCGGCAGCATCCTGCCATAACCCGCGATCCATATAATAGCCAAACGCCCGCTGCAGCTTCATGACGGCGCGCGCGCCCTCCAGCTTCTCCACGCGGGTGGTGAGCGCATCAATCTCCTGATCGATGGACTGGGCCTGCACCGGCGCGCTGGCGAGCAGAGCCACGCCAATCAACAGCGCCCTCATCGCAGGCCTCCAATCGGCACGGCCCGCAAGGCAAATGCGCCCGGATCCTGACCCTTGAGCTTGGGATCGAAGAGGAAGCGGCCCTTGCTCTCAACCGCATAGGCCGTGTTGCCGACGACGGTGACACCCGGCACGCCATCCATGCCGTCCTTGAGCAGCTTCACCGTCACATCATCCCCCTCGATGGTGAGCAGGCTGACCCGGCCCGCTGGCCCCTCGGCCTGCAGGAAGCGATTGCCGCCGATGGGGCGCAGGCCATCGGGGCCATTCAATGGCTGCGAGACATTGAGCTTGGTCAGGCTATCAAAGCTGCCATTGGCCTTGCGATCGACGCGGAACATGGTGTTTGCGCGGACATTGTTCACATAAAGCTGGCCATCCTCGCTGAACGCGATGCCATCCACGCCGCCCAGTTGCGCCTTGTCTTCCACCAGCAGCGAGACCTGCTTGTCCCCCGGCTTGAGCGTGAAGATGCGGCCATTGGTCGTCTCGGCGATATAGGCCGTGCCGCGCTTGTCGATGGCGATATCATTGCAGGCGCTGGCCGGCGCGGGCATCTCATACCGCTCCTTCATCACACCCGTCTTGAGATCGAACGCCACGAGCGCGGAAACCTGATCCGGCTTGCCCATCGGCACCGAGCAGGCCCAGAGCGTGTTGGTCTTTTCCTCGACCAGCACGCCCAGCACAGCGCCAAGCTTGTTGGTAGTGTCCGGACGAATCCATGCCGTCGCCAGCTTGGCGCCCGGCACAGCGCGGTAGATATTGCCCTTGAAGCTGCTGATGTAGAAATTGCCCCTGGAGTCCGCCGTCGCATTCTCGGGGAAAACGCCGGTATCGTCGATCACCACATCATGCGGGATCGGCTGCGCGAAGGGCGCGGGCATTAGATAAGGGACTTCGTTCGTGACCGATTCAATCCGGGCAATCTTGCCGCCCTCAATCTTGAACACGCTCACAAAGCCCATCGTGCGGGGATATTTGGCTTCCGCCGCATAGCTTTTGCCATCCTGCGCGGTGAAGCTGAGCTTGGCGCCCGGCATGTCGCGATAACCGATGACAGCCACGAGGCCACGCGCCTCATCGACCGCCGCGACCTCATGCCGCACAGCTTCATATTCGGCATAGAGCCCACGCTTGAGCGAGGTTTCGCAACTCGCGCTCTCGCCCGCTGCGGCTGGCAGATTGCCCGCAAGCGCAACGCCATTCTCGATTGTCGTGCAGCCGCTATCGAAGCCGACACCAAGCTGCGCGCCGTTAGCGGCTAGGCTGGCATAATAGCCATCCACGATGGCCGCCATCTTGCCGCGCGACATCCGGGCTTTGGCACCTAATGTCGCCGCGAATTTCCGGTCCGGAGCATAGGTCGTCGGATCGCCAAATGGCTGACGCCCTTGCTTGCGGCGGATGACGGACTGAACAGCATCGATCTTGCCGCCCTTCACAGCCATGTCCATCGCATAGAAGCCGGGCTGGCCGTGATCCTCGATGGACCCGAGCCACACAACGCGGCCATTGGCAGCGTCCGCCACAACCAGCGGCGCCTTGCTATACGCCTTGATGGTGACCCAGCTCCCCTCGCCCACGCGCTGCTTCACGCTGTTCTCGGCATAGCCGACCGCATCCGTCCACGGCAGACCGCGCGGGTCGCTCTTGGTCATCGCGCCCATGAAGTCATTGGAGAGCTTGGTCAGGCAGGCCGTGTCACAGCTTTGCGCCTGTACGCCGGTGGAAACCAAAGCGAGTGCGGCGATCGCGACGCCGCTGCGCAAAATATGCCCAATCATTCGCCTGCCTCCCCATGTTCGCGGCCTTTGGCCCAGGGATTGTGCATGAAATGCGGCACATAAGTGAACACTGCCTCGATCTCCTGGATCTTGCCGTCCCGCACGCGAAACGCCTCGATCAGCGAGATGCTGTTGGGCCATTTCAGCGCGGTCTTCATTTCGCGACCATCGGTCAGCTTGTACGTGATGACTTCATTATCATGATCGAAGAAGCCGGAGGCGACGACGACGCCACGCTCCTCATCGATCAGCGGAAAGCGCCGCTCGCGGATGCGCTTGTTGATGCGATAAATGCCAAGCTTGAACTGATCGAGGCAACCCGATGCAATGGCGGTCGCATTGCCATTCGCGGCGCCTGGATCGGTCGAAACGCCTTGGCGCGGCGCCGTAGTGCTGATGCCATTTTCAAGCCGCCCGCAATCGTCCGTGAAGGGCGCGAACACCATGCCGTCATTGCGCTCGACCGTATTGAAATAGCTCTGCGCAATGGCCACCAGCCGCGCACGAGAGACGCGGCGCTCAGGCGCCAGCACCTCATTGAACGAAGGGTGATGCTCCACCTTCTCAGGGTCGCCGAATGGCGCAGGCAGGCCGGTCTTGCGATGCACGACCGTCTCGATCTCGTCGATCTTGCCGCCCTCGACATGCATGCGCATGGCATAATAGGCCGGCACGCCATGCTCCCAGATCACGCCGAACCAGGCGACTTGCCCGGTGAGCGGATCGGCAGCCTCAAGGCCCGTGCGCGCAACGCGATCGACCGATTGCCAGGCGCCCTTGCCGACGGGGATGAGAACATTATTCTCGCTGAACTGCACATCGTCGGCAAGCTTGAGCAAGGATGGGTCATTCTTGACCATCGCACCCATATAGTCGCGCGCATAGCGGATGAGGCAATCGCGGTCGCAGCTTGGAATGTTGACGGCGCTTGGCTCGCCCGGCGCCTGCGCCTCGGCTGGCGTCCCCGCCAATATGATCGCGCCCGCCGCAGCCATAAGCCGCGCAGGCCAACGATGAAGATTGTGTCGCACGTTGCTCCCCTCCCGTCATGTCGCATGCGCCAGCCCGGCCATTTCACATGGGCTCAGGTCTGGCGGAGTCGAAGGTGACCATGGTGGGAGCAGTCGCACTTGTCACGCGCGACGAGCTTGAAAACGTGGCGATTTCCATATCAGCCCGGCCAACAGTCCGGCTGGATCAAGTTGGAGTGATTGCCGCGGACGCAGGCACCCCTTCGTCCGCGTTAGAGATCAGAGCCCAGCGTGGCAGACATATTTAAGGTTGAGATACTCATCCAATCCATGCTTCGAGCCTTCGCGCCCGATGCCCGACAGCTTCACGCCGCCAAAGGGCGCATAAGGCGT
>CAMLFF010000197.1 GCA_946479185.1 uncultured Sphingobium sp. | reverse complement strand
GGATCGGGTTGAGATCCAGATCGTCCAGATGCTCGGCGCCGCGATTGACCTGACGGAGCAGCTCGGTGCGGCCAATCACTTCATCGAGGCTGCGGAAGCCCAGACGTGCGAGAATCTCGCGCACTTCCTCGGCAATGAAGGTCATCAGATTGATGACCTTTTCTGGCGTTCCGGTGAACTTGGCCCGCAGCTTCTCATCCTGCACGCACACGCCGACAGGGCAGGTGTTGCTATGGCACTGACGCACCATGATGCAGCCCATCGCCACGAGGCTGAGCGTGCCGATGCCATATTCCTCAGCACCCAGGATCGCGGCGATCACGATATCGCGACCGGTCTTGAGGCCGCCATCCGTGCGCAGCTTCACGCGATGGCGCAGACCATTGAGCGTGAGCACCTGATTGGCCTCGGCCAGCCCCATTTCCCACGGCAGGCCAGCGAATTTGATGCTGGTCTGCGGGGATGCGCCCGTGCCGCCGACATTGCCGGAGATGAGGATGACATCCGCATGGGCCTTCGCAACGCCCGCCGCGACGGTGCCGATACCAGCCTGACTGACCAGCTTAACGCAGACGCGCGCACGCGGATTGATCTGCTTGCAGTCATAGATGAGCTGCGCGAGATCCTCGATCGAGTAGATGTCGTGATGCGGCGGAGGCGAGATGAGCGTCACGCCCGGCGTTGAATGCCGCAGCTTGGCGATGAACTCGGTGACCTTGAAGCCGGGCAGTTGCCCACCTTCGCCAGGCTTTGCGCCCTGCGCCACCTTGATCTCGATTTCCTCGCACGCGCCGAGATATTCGGCATGGACGCCAAAGCGCCCGCTGGCGATCTGCTTGATCGAGCTGTTGGCATTGTCACCATTTTCATAGGGCGTGAAGCGCTTGCGGTCCTCGCCGCCTTCACCGGACACGGCCTTGGCGCCGATGCGGTTCATGGCGATGGCGAGCGTTTCATGCGCCTCGGGAGAGAGCGCACCAAGCGACATGCCCGGCGTGATGAAGCGCTTGCGGATCTCGGTGATCGCCTCGACCTCATCGATCGGCACGGCCTGATCGGAGTAATTGAACTCCAGCAAATCGCGCAGATAGACGGGCTCCAGCTCGGAGACGCCCCGGGCGAATTGCAGATAAGTCGAGTAGCTATCCGTCGCCACAGCCGTTTGCAGCAAGTGCATGAGCTGCGCCGAATAGGCATGCGTGTCGCCGCCCGCGCGATGACGGTAGAAACCACCGATCGGCAAGCGCACCACCGCCTTGTCGAACGCCGCCTGATGACGATTGATCGCGTTATACTGCAGCGAGGCATAGCCCTCGCCCGAGATCTTGGACGGCATGCTGGGGAACAGATCATTCACCAGCGCACGGCTCAGGCCAACCGCTTCAAAGTTATAGCCGCCACGATAGCTGGAGATCACAGCGATCCCCATCTTGCTCATGATCTTGAGCAGGCCCTCATTCACCGCCGTGCGGAAGTTGTTGAGGCATGTCTCCAGGCTGCGGTCGCCGAACAGGCCGCGACCGTGCCGCTCTTCGATGCAGGCTTCGGCGAGATAGGCGTTCACCGCCGTCGCGCCCACGCCGATCAGCACCGCGAAATAATGCGGATCGAGGCACTCGGCCGTGCGCACGTTGATCGAGCAATAAGAGCGCAGGCCCTTGCGCACGAGATGCGTGTGTACGGCGGCGGCAGCCAGCACCATTGCGATGCCAACCTTGTTGGGGCTGATCGCCTCGTCCGAGAGGAACAGCTCCGTCTGTCCGGCACGCACGGCGATTTCCGCCTCGTCGCGGATGCGGTTGATGGCAGCACGCAGCGCATCGGCAGGGCCGTCCGCCGGGAAGGTGCAGTCGATTTCCGCAACGGATTTGCCGAAATAAGCCTTGAGGCGCGACCAGTCGCTGCACAGCAGAACGGGCGATTCCATCACCAGCACATTGCTGTTCTGGCTATCCTCTTCCAAAATATTGGCGAGGTTGGAGTAGCGCGTCTTCAGGCTCATCACATGCCGCTCGCGCAGGGAATCGATCGGCGGGTTCGTGACCTGGCTGAAATTCTGGCGGAAGAAATGGCTGATCGTGCGCGGCTTGTTGGTGATGACGGCCAGTGGCGCATCATCGCCCATCGATCCGACAGCTTCCTTGCTATCCTCGACCATCGGGCTGAGGATCAGCTCCATATCTTCCATCGTCATGTTCGCCGCGATCTGGCGACGCATGAGTTCGGCACGGTCCCATGATGGGCGCGGATCACCCACAGCGGCAGGCAGATCCTTGGCGGTGAGATAGCCCTTCACATAATCGGCATAGGGGCGCTCGCCTGCAATGCGATCCTTGATAGCACGGTCATTATAGACCTTGCCTGCATCGAGATCGACAGCGATCATCTGGCCCGGCCCGAGCCGACCCTTCTGGATAACCGTGGTCTCTGGCACGACCACCATGCCAGTTTCCGAACCGACGATCAGCAGATTGTCCGATGTGAGCGTGTAGCGCAGCGGACGCAGCGCGTTGCGATCCATGCCCGCGACAGCCCAGCGGCCATCGGTCATGGCGAGTGCGGCGGGGCCATCCCACGGCTCCATCACGGAGGCGAGATATTCATACATATTCTTGTGCGCCTGAGGCACATCGTCGCTATGCTGCCAGGCTTCTGGCACCAGCATCAGCTTGGCGGTGGGCGCATCGCGGCCTGCGCGGCACAGCGTCTCGAACGTTGCATCAAGCGCGGCGGTGTCCGACGCGCCAGCCGGGATCACCGGCTTGATATCGCCAGATTGCTCGCCAAAGGCCAGCGCCGCCATCTTGATCTCGTGGCTCTTCATCCAGTTCTTGTTGCCGCGAATGGTGTTGATTTCACCATTATGGGCAAGCGAACGGAAGGGCTGGGCCAGCCACCATTGCGGGAAGGTGTTGGTCGAATAGCGCTGGTGGAAGATCGCCACGCGGCTCTCGAAGCGCTCGTCGGTCAGGTCCGGATAGAAGACGGACAGACTCTCGGCAAGGAACAGGCCCTTGTAGATGATCGACTGGCAGGAGAGCGAGCAGACGTAGAAATCATTGATCTGCGCCTCGACGACGCGCTTCTCGATGCGGCGACGCACGAGATAGAGATCGCGCTCGAACTCGGCAACGCCCTGCTCCTCAGGCATTGGCCCAGCGATGAGAATCTGCTCGATTTCAGGCCGCGTGCGCTGCGCCTTCTCGCCGATGACGGATACATCGACCGGCACCTGACGCCAGCCATAGATGCGATAGCCCGCCTCGATGATCTCCGCCTCAACGAGTGTGCGGCAAGTCTCCTGCGCACTCAAATCCGTGCGGGGCAGGAAGATCATGCCCACGGCAAGCCGGTTCGGCATGGGCTTGTGACCCGAAGCCGAGATGGCATCGTCAAAGAAGCGCACCGGCAGATCGACATGAATGCCAGCGCCATCGCCGGTCTTGCCATCGGCATCGACAGCGCCACGGTGCCAAACAGCCTTGAGCGCATCAATGGCGCTCTCGACAACCCGGCGCGATGCCTTGCCATCCGTCGCCGCGACAAGGCCAACGCCACAAGCGTCGCTCTCAAGATCAGGGCGATACATGCCATCGCGGGCGATGCGGATGCGTTCTGCGTCCATGTCGATCATCACTTCTTCTCCTCATCCGCTGACGATGGCCCGGCAATTCTGCGCGTGATCGCGCTTGCGCCTGCCTCCATGTCTGCTTCGAATATCGTCTTTACCAAGGGCGTCGCTGCGTTCCGGCTGAAAGGCATCATGGCTCTGCGCCTTCATGACCATGCGCAGGCTCGGTCAGATCCTTTTCCTTCACGCCGAGCAACGTCGCGAGACGGGCGCGTTCGGTCGCCGAGAGATCCGCGATTTTACGTGGCGCTGGAATATCCTTGGTCGCGGCTTTCGCCTGCTCGACCATCTTGGGCATATTCTTCATCATGTCCGGCATGAGCGCCTGCATTTCGCTCATGATTTCCGGGTCCATGAACATCATCATATATTCACCGGCAAAGCGGTTGCCGGTCGATGTTGCGAAGAAGGTGGAGATTTCGCCCAGTTCTGCAGTGCTGAACCGCCGTGCGAAGGCGCGGGTCAACGCGTCGCGCACCTTGGGCTCATAGCCATCCATCATCTGGGCCATACCGCCCATCATCGCATCCATGCCCGCCTTGCTGCGCTGGCGGAAATGCGGGTCGACGATGGCGGTGATCTCGCCCAGCTTTGCTTCGCCCATCTCCATCACCTGCTCGCTGGGAACGCCGCTGATGGCAGCAATCTGCGCGATAGGGAGCGTCATGGCGGAGCCGAGCATGGCATCCATCATCTTGCTCATGGTTTCGCCCATCATGCGCTTGTAGGTGCCGACGGGGAAAAGCTTGAGCACGACGGGGCGGGCAGCCGCGAGGCGCGCCGCATCGACGGGAGCCGCTGTGACTTCCGCTGAAGCGCTTTGCTCAGCCGCCCATGCAGGCGCACTCGCCATCATGGGCGAGACGAACAGCGCTGTTGCGAGAGCGAGCCGCTTCATGCCGCAACCGCCTGCTTTGCCGGCGCCTTTGCGCGCAGATAGGCCTGCATATGGTCGGCAACGTCGCGGCCATCGCGGATCGCCCACACGACGAGGCTTGCGCCGCGCACGATATCGCCCGCTGCAAACACGCCATCCACGCTGGTCATCATGCTGCGATGATCGACGCGCAGCGTGCCCCAGCGGGTGACGGCGAGGCCGGGTTCGCCGAACATGACGGGCAGGTCTTCAGGATCGAAACCCAGCGCCTTGATCACGAGATCGGCCGGGATCGTCGCTTCCGTGCCGGGGTCTGGCTCCGGCGCGCGGCGGCCTGAAGCGTCCGGTGTGCCGAGGCGCATCCGGGTGAGCTTCACGCCGGTCACGCCTTCGGTCCCCTCAAACGCCACAGGCGCGGAGAGCCAGACGAACTCGACGCCTTCTTCCTCGGCATTTTGCACTTCGCGCTGTGAGCCGGGCATATTCTCCCGGTCGCGGCGGTAGAGGCAGCGCACGCTCTTCGCACCCTGACGGATGGAGGTGCGAACGCAATCCATCGCGGTATCGCCGCCGCCGATCACCACGACATCCTTGCCGGTTGCGAGCAGCGATCCATCCTCATGCTCGGCGACATGATCGCCAAAGCCGGATTTGTTGGAGGCGGTGAGGAAATCGAGCGCCCGCACGACGCCCTTGGTGCCGATGCCGGGCGCCTTGATATCGCGCGCCTTGTAAACGCCGGTGGCGATCAGGACGGCATCATGCTTCTCGCGCAAATCTGCGATGGACGCATCGGAGCCGACGGCGAAGTTCAGGTGGAAGTGGATGCCCGCTTCCTCCAGCCGCTTCACGCGGCGCATCACGATATCCTTCTCCAGCTTGAAGCCGGGGATGCCATAGGTCAGCAGGCCGCCAGCGCGGTCATGCCGATCATACACATGCACCTCATGCCCGGCAGCGCGCATATATTCCGCCGCCGTCAGCCCGCCGGGGCCTGCGCCGATGACGCCGACCGATTGCCCGGTCGCGGGGCCGACGAGAACCGGCTCGACCCAGCCTTCTTCCCAGGCGGTATCGGTGATGAACTTCTCGACCGAACCAATGGTGACGGCGCCATGGCCGGAAAATTCGATGACGCAATTGCCCTCGCACAGCAGGTCCTGCGGGCAGATGCGACCGCAAATCTCGGGCATGGTGGAGGTTGCATTGGAGAGCTCATAAGCCTCGCGCAGACGACCTTCAGCCGTTAGCTTAAGCCAATCAGGGATATGGTTGTGCAGGGGGCAATGGACCGAGCAATAGGGCACGCCGCATTGCGAGCAACGCGCGGCCTGATCCTCTGCGCCAGCCGTCTCGAACCCATCAGAAATCTCGAGGAAGTCATGCGCGCGCGCATCTGCCGGACGCTTGCCCGGGTAGGACTGCGTACGGTTGACGAACTTGAGCATTGGATTCTCGGCCATAGGGCGCTCCCTTCAAACTGAACGCGCGAATAGCGTTCAGAAAGGGCGGAGTCACGCGCTTCCCGGCATTTTAGACAATGTGGCTGCCATATTATTTGGACGAAACTGGTTTTTGCAATGGTTTCGCAGCAGATGCTGCATGTGTATAGGTCCGAAACGGCCTTACCGCATCAAAAGCCATGCAAATGCGACGAGCCCAATCGCGATGCGATACCAGGCAAATGGCGCAAAGCCGAACCGACCGACGAAGGCGACAAAGGCTTTGACGATCAGCAACGACACGAGGA
>CAMLFF010000196.1 GCA_946479185.1 uncultured Sphingobium sp. | reverse complement strand
CCTTGCCAGGTCCAGCCCTGACCATTGGGCGCTGATTTGTTGAAGTTACGCCCTGTTGCCGGCCACAGGATCGGCGCTTTGCCTCCCCAGTCCACGTGCGGGCAAAAATCCATGCCTCGGTAAAGCAACTCAACGGACTTTTCGTCACGCCGGTAGGATAGGCCGACCATCTCTCCGCCGCGCCGTGGCGCGATCATAGCTGCCAGCTTGCCCTTTGCCGTTTTAAGCGCGATCAGTTCGCCATCGCGCGCTGTATCATAGCATTTTGCATCAAAGGCGCTTGGCTCAGCCTGAGCCAGCAGAGGCGATGCTGATGCCGCAAACGCCGCCACGGATGCAAACCGGGCCGTCAGCCGCGCATTGCGGAACGGTCGAGCGACGCCGGGCACGTCCCTAGTCGCCACCATTTTTGAGGCGATAGCGCTCTGGATCTTGTGGAACGACGGGCTTGCCACCGGAAAGGAAGGTCGCGAGGTTCGCCAGTTCGGGATCGCCCGTCCGCTTCATGTCGCTCACCAGCTGATCCGTCATCTCGGTAATCCGGGCGGCATGGCGCTTATCGGCGATCAGATTGTTCCGCTGGCCGGGATCAGCCTTGAGGTCGTAGAAAGCCATTGGCGTGCCGGTGACGCATTGCTCAACGCGCGCGGCAATTCTGGGATCGGTCTTTGCCGCCTCCGCCATGGCATTGAAGGTCAATCCATTCATGCTTTCCGAGCGATATTTGAGCACGCCATCGGCCCAGGGCGAGAAGATCAGCGAATAGCGGTCATCCTGAATAGCGCGCGTCGGATAAGCATAGCCGCTCGAAAGCGTGTTCACATAGGTCACGACGACATCGCGCACTGGCCCTTTCGATCCCGACATCATCGGGACCCAGCTTTTGCCATCCAGTCCCTGCGGCGCTTCGAAACCGAGGAGGTCGAGAAGTGTCGGCAGGATATCGCAATGGGTGGTGAGCTGGTCGAATTCCTTAGGCGCACCCATGCCTGGCCATGAGATGAGCACAGGCACGCGCGTCCCATGATCGTAACAGGTCGCCTTGGCGAACGGCAGCGGCATGCCATGATCGGAGCAGAACATCACCACGGTATTGTCCCGCTCGCCGCTCTCATGGAGCACCTGCAAGATTTTGCCGATTGCAATATCGAGGCGTTGGGCGCTGTTCCAATATTGCGCCAGTTCCTTGCGGATGTCTGGCAGGTCCTCCAGCGTGGGAGGAATCCGCACCTCGTTCGGCTGGATTTCCCGAGCGATCTTATATGGTCCGGTTTGATCATGATCGACCTTGGCGGCGCCGGGGCTACCGTAAAAAGGACGATGCGGATCATTGCTGTTGCAGTTGACGAAGAACGGCTTTTTGCCATTCCTCGCTTCCTCAATGATCACCCTGGCGCCGTTGGCCTGGATGAGCGTGCTGCGATCTTTGCTGTGCTGTATATAATCCCACTGGAAGCACTCATAGGGCAGCATATGATCCACCTTGTGGACCGCCCCCGCATAATAGCCCTGAGCCTGCAGAAGGCTCGGTAGTGTTGGCGTGCCGAGGTTGACCGGCGTGAAGCCCGTTCCACCACTGCGATGCGGCAGGAGGCCGGTCATCAGTGCTTCGCGCGACGGCATGCAGATCGGCGCAACAGTGCGATTATTGACGAAACGATGAGACCGCGCAGCCAACGCATCGAGGTTTGGCATCAGGCCAGGCATGCCACCCATGAAGCCGGGGATCGACCAATCAAGGTCGTCAGCAGTAATAAGCAGCAGGTTCATCCGCTTGCGAACCGGCGGAGGCGCCGTCTCGGCTGCAAACAGCTTCAAAGGCATCAATCCGCTCAGCGCAGCGGCAGCAGTGCCAAACAGGAAGTCGCGTTTACGGATGGAAAAACGGCTCATTCACTTGCCTCCAACGATGGCGACTTATCGGCCCTTTTTTGTCCGACGGGTAATCACCCTATGTCCACGCCAGATCATGAGCGCGGGAAAACAAATTATCCGGAGGCGGCTTGCCAACCTTCATCGGCATAGCCGCCTCTGGAATCTCATTCGGTGCGAGCAAATGCTCGGCTAATCGATCAGTAGGAGAAGCGCACGCCCAGACGGAAGCTACGACCGATCACGTCGTAAATGTTGGCGTTCGTTCCAATGTTGTTTGCAGGCGCGATTGGTGGCGCTTCGTTCAGCAGATTTTTGATCGCACCGAACATTTCCACATAGCTCTTGCCACGCTCGAACAGCTTGTAGCTGGCGTTCACGTCGACATAGGCGACGGCGTCAACGCGATTGTCACTAATGCTGTTGTCGGCTGTAGGCGAATAGCCTGCATCCTGCGGCCCGACATAGCCGTTGCCGAACTTGCCTTGCGGAATGTAGCGTACCTGCGCACCAATGACCGCTGGGCCGCTGCTGTAAGTGATGCGCGTGTTGATCTCGTAGCATGGCATGCTCGGATAGGCCTGCTGCGTGACGGTGCCGTTCTGGCACTTTCCGTCCAGCGGCGAACCACCGTTCACATAGCGGAGCTTCGAATAGATCGTGGCCAGAACGCGGATATCGAGATTACCCGCGTTGCCCAGACCGGTCCGATAACCCACCTCAACATCCGTGCCAGCCACTTGAAGCTCGTTCGCATTGGCCGAGATGTTGCGGATGAAGGTGAGCGCGCCAGTCGAATCACGCGTTACGAGTGCGCAAGCTGCCTGAACGCCCTGAGCACATTGCGTCACCAGCGTAGGTCCGCCAACGGCGGCAATGTAGCCCTTCACCTTGATGTTATAATAATCCACCGAAAGCTGGAAATTATTCAGGAAGCCGCGGGGATTGATCGTGAAGCCCACAGTCTTGGTGTAGGAGATTTCCGGATCCAGATTAGGGTTACCACCGGATTGGGTCGGCACCTGCGTGCTCGTTCCGGTCGTCGGATCAAGAATTGCGGCATTCTGCACGTTTGGCAGAACGTAGGATTCGTTCAGGTTCGGTGCGCGGAAATCGCGGGAAATTGTGCCACGGAAACGCAGCCAGTCGAATGGCTTATACACCGCGCCCACCTTCCAGGTGAGTGCGTTGAAATCCGAATCTGCTGGACCGACACCGCCGCCCGCCAAGGGAGCCTCTGGACTGGTCAGCGTATATTTTGCGTGCCGGATGGCGCCGTTCAGCTCCAGAGACTCAGCAAAGCGCATGTCCGACAGAAGGGGAACATTGGCCTCACCATAGAATTCCAGAACCTTGCTGCGGCCATGTAGCGGGCTGTAATTCTGGATGAAAGCACCAGCGAGCGAAAGGGCATCAACCTCTGCGGCGATGCTCTCCACACGATACTCCACGCCTGCCGCGACAGCGACTGGCCCGGCCCAGGTGTTGAACGGCGTGCCACGCACGTTGGCGCTCACGTCATCAAGCTTGACGGTGGAATGCTGCTCGGACGTGCCGAAAGCGTATGCCAAGGCAGCAGGGCTCGCCGTTCCGACGCCGAAGAGATTGAGCGGCGCACAGCCCGGCGCTACGTTGGAAGACTGGTTCACCGCGCAAACGATCTGCCCAGCATTTGCTCCAGTGCCATTGACGGCCTGTACCGCGCGGGAGAAATTATCCTGGATGATGATGTTGCGCGCAACATTGTCCAGTTTGCTCTGGCCGTGCAAATAGGTCACGTCCCAGTTCCAACCGAGGATTTCGCCCTTGAGGCCGCCCGCGACGCGGAACGTCTCGACATCATAATCGACGATCGGGACGAGCAGGCCCTCGCCTGCCTTGCCGATATTTACCGTCGTCATGCCGAGCTGCGTCATCTGCTGCACGAGCTGCGCAGGCAGGAACGGGTTGTTGCGAGACAGGGTGATTGCACCGGTATTCAGTGGCCCTGCGCGCATGGTGCCAGCGGGATTCTGGTTGCCGGACCGCAACTGCGCAAACGTGCCCTGCGTCTCGGTCGTGCCGTATGAGCCATCGACCCACGCTTCCAGAGCCGGAGAGAAGTTCGCTTCAGCACGGAAATAGGTTGCGAGGCGCTTTTGCGGGGCCAGCAGATTGAACGCATTGTTGAACGGGCTGATTCCAGGCCGTGAACCGCCGATCATCTGATTATTGTTCGGCCGATAAAGTTCGCCGAAGCTGAATGGAATCAGCGACTTGCCATCCGCTGAAACTTCCTGACCGCCAAAGGCATTGGTGAGCCGCGAACTGACAATGAGTCCGCCGGGCGTGTTCTGGGACGCGCGGACGTTAGGCGCGATCACGATGCTGGGCAGACCATTTTGTGCCGAAGCTGAATTGCTGACGACGCCATATTCCTGCGAGCACCAGGCGCGCGAATAGCAGGTTCCGACTGCCTTGCGGTCCTGATAGTCGACGCCAGCGATGACATGGAAACGATCGCCGCCAAAGCTACGGCCCACAGCCAGCGAATATTTCTGGTCCTGGCCGTCACCTTCGTCGGTGATGCCATATTGCGCCGAACCCTTGATGCCGTTGAGCTTGTGATCAAGAATGATGTTCACCACACCAGCCACAGCATCCGAACCATAGGCAGCCGAAGCGCCGCCCGTCACCACATCGAGGCGGGTTACGAGCGAACTTGGAATGAGATCGGTGTTGAACAGACCCGTGAAGGTCGTCGCAGGATAGCGCAGGCCATCAACCAGCACGAGCGTGCGCACGGCACCCAGGCCGCGCAAGTTGATGAGGTTGTTGCCGGGGCCATTGCCGCCGCCGCCGACGAAGGACGTCGTGGCGCTCACATCCTTACGAACGACAGGCAGATCGTTGATGATCTGCGACAGCTGGGTTGCGCCGGTCTGCATGATCAGATCCTGACCGATCACGGTGACAGGCGTGGGCTGATCGACGCCGGTGCGCGCGGTGCGCGAGCCCGTGACGATGATCTCTTCGGGGCGAACGTCCGCTTCTGCTGCAACGTCTGCCGCATCTGTCTGCGCAAAGGCTGGACCGTAAAAAACTGCTGAAACGCTCGTCACTAAAAGCGCGAGCCGCAAGCGGCGTACCGATGTCTTGATCATGGCGTCCTCCCTAAAACGACGCCGTTTTGCCGGCAGTCGTATAAGCACTGAAATTTTGCGGACTCGCGAGTCCGCTCCAAAAATCACGCCCCCTTTGGACGTAAGATGGCCCCGCTAACTTTATTTGACATCGCTGTCATCAAAAAATGCGGACGGCGTTTGCTTTTGAGTTAAGCTGTGTCTTTTGAGAATTGACGCTTATTGGCTGACAGATGCAGACGATGCGCGCTTCACCAGATGATAGTCGAGCATGCGCTCTTCAAAGTCGCCGCCATTCTGCTTCAGCAGCATATCCACCGCCGCAGCAGCCATATCCTCGATCGGCTGATGAACTGTCGTGAGATAGGGCCAAGTCGAGGTTGCGATCCAGCTGTCATCATATCCGACGACCGATATATCGCCCGGCACCGCAATGCCGCGCTGCGCACTCGCAGCCAATACGCCAGCCGCCATATCGTCATTCGTCGCAAAAATTGCAGTCGGGCGGTTCTGCGAGGTCAGCAGCTCATCGCCAGCCTTCATGCCACCCTCGAACAGAAAGTCACCGACCACCTCTTGAACCTCTATCGCGGGATCGAGCGATTTCAGCCGCTCCAGAAATCCCCGGCGGCGCGTGCCAGCCGCGCCATGATCGGCTGGTCCATTGATGAGGCCAATCCGGCAATGCCCAAGGTTCCACAAGAAATCGGCGACATCTGCCGCGGCTGCTCCGTCGTCGATCAACACGGCGGGGGAACGGCCAGGATCAGTCACCGGGGCAATCCGCACATAGCGCGTTTTTTGCGCTTCGAGATAATCGAGGATCATGGGATTGTCGGTGAGTGGCGGTGTGAGAATGAAGCCATCCGTGCGCCCATTGCGCACGACTGCATCAAGCTGATCGGAGACATGGTCCGACCCGCGTGCTAAATCGAGCGTGTCGAACCGCATATGATAGCCGTGCGCGATGCAGCCCCGGTAGGCACCCGCAATCGCCTTCATGATATAGTTGGGGCTCGGATTGTCGAAGAGCACGCCCACCGTGAACGAGCGCAGCCCGGCAAGAGAGCGGGCCGCCGGGTCCGGCACATATTTCAGTTCAGCGATTGCAGCCGTCACCTTTGCCAGAAGCTTGGGTGACACATGCGGTTCTTTATTGATGACGCGGGACACGCTCTTGAGCGACACGCCAGCCCGATGAGCAACATCGGCAATCGTGGCGTTACCGGAAGCCTGGAGCGATTTTACGGGCCTAGGTGTCAATCGTGCGTCCCCTCAAACAT
>CAMLFF010000195.1 GCA_946479185.1 uncultured Sphingobium sp. | reverse complement strand
TGTTCACCGGCATCATCACAGACATTGGCACCATCCGCACGGCTCAGCAGCGCGGTGACCTCCGCCTCACCATCGGCTGCGCCTACGACATGGGTGGCGTCGCGCTCGGCGCCTCAATCGCCTGCTCTGGCGTTTGTCTGACTGTGGTCGACAAGGGGCCGGACTGGTTCGCCGTCGATCTTTCTGCCGAAACCGTCTCCTGCACCGCCCAAGGCGCATGGTCCGAAGGCCGTGCGCTCAATCTCGAGCGGGCGTTAAAACTTGGCGACGAATTGGGTGGGCATATCGTGACGGGCCATATCGATGGCATTGGCGAGGTGACACACCTCGCGCGAGAAGGCGATTCGCATCGCGTAACCATCAGGGTGCCCGCAGAGCTTGCGCCATTCATTGCCGCCAAAGGCTCGATCACGGTCGATGGCGTCTCGCTCACGGTCAACAGTGTGGAGGATGGCCCTCAAGGTACGACCTTCGGCCTCAACATCATTCCCCACACCTGGGCGGTGACGACGTTCGGCCAACTAGCCGAGGGTCAGGCGGTCAACCTGGAGATTGATGTGCTGGCGCGCTACCTCTCCCGCATGCGCGAGCACAGCGCGCGCTGAACGGCATTTCGCGCACCTATGTGATAGTGCCAGCTTGTCAAATCACATTGCAATGTGATACCGCTTCTTCATGAGCAGCGAATTAATTGAAAACGTCCGTAGCCTCGTGCGCGAAGGCACCATCTCAAGGTCCGGTTTGGCCCGTGCAGCAGGTCTGCACGCCAACAGCCTGCGCCGCATGGACGAAGCGGACTGGAATCCCACCGCCGATACGCTCGGCAAGCTGGAAACCTATCTCGCCGCCCGTGCGCATGGCACCGCGCTTTCCAGCGCGGAAGAGATCATCAATGAAGCGCGCAATGGCCGCATGTTCATTCTCGTCGATGATGAAGACCGGGAGAATGAGGGCGATCTTGTCATCCCCGCGCAAATGGCGACGCCGGATGCCATCAATTTCATGGCTACGCATGGCCGTGGCCTGATCTGCCTTGCGCTTTCTCGCCAGCGCATCGAGCAGCTTGAGCTCGATCTGATGAGTGCCAAAAATGGCACGCGGCACGAGACCGCATTCACCGTATCGATCGAGGCGCGCGATGGCGTCACCACGGGCATCTCGGCAGCGGATCGCGCGCGCACTGTCGCGGTCGCCATCGATTCATCCAAAGGTCCCGAACATATCGTGACGCCGGGCCATGTCTTCCCGCTCATTGCGCGCGATGGCGGCGTGCTCGTCCGCACCGGTCATACCGAAGCTGCCGTGGATGTGGCGCGACTTGCGGGGCTCAATCCATCGGGCGTGATCTGCGAGATCATGAAGGATGATGGCACGATGGCCCGCCTCGATGACCTCATCCCCTTCGCGCAGAAGCACCGGCTCAAGATCGGCACGATCCGCGACCTGATCGCCTACCGCCGCCGCAACGATCATATGATCGAGCGGCGTGCCGAAGCCCGCTTCAACAGCCGTTGGGGCGGCGATTGGCGCGCAGTCACCTTCTTCAATCAGGCCACCCAGACCGAGCAGGTTGCTCTCATCAAGGGACAGATCATGCCGGACGCGCCCACAATGGTCCGCATGCATCAGATATCCCTGTTCACGGACATTTTCGGTGAGCAGGGCGAGCGATCGCGCTTGCTCTCACGATCGATGGAAATGATTGCCGAGGCTGGATCGGGCGTGGTCGTCGTCATCAATGGTTCTGATCCGGATCGCTACAGCCGCCAGATGAAGGCGCGCGCAATCACTGGTGAACGCAGTGGACCTGACATGGACGAGCTGCGCGACTACGGCGTCGGCGCACAAATCCTGTCAGAGCTTGGCGTGCGAGACATGATTTTGCTGACCAACAGCCACCATACCCTCATCGCGCTGGACGGTTATGATCTCTCCGTGGTCGAGGAACGACCGATCACGGGCATGTGATGATGGCTGCAGGCACGGCGCCGATGATCGCCGGGCTGCTTCTGGCGCTGTTCTCCGCCATCACATCGGCCTTTGCGCACGCGCTGCTCAAATCGGGTGACAATAAGCTGGCGACGCTGGCGTGGATTCGGATCTGCGAATTTGCGCTCGCGCTGCCATTCATCCTGTGGATCGGCCTCCCGCCCGATAATTTGTGGCCCTGGCTGATCGCCGCCGTCGCCGTCCACGCCATCTATCAGCTTGTCCTCTCCTGGTCCTATTCGGTCAGTGATTTCACCGCTGCCTACCCGATCGCACGCGGCTTTGTGCCTGTGTTCACCGCCATATTGGGCATGGCGCTCCTCGGAGACAGGCTGAACCCCCTGGTCGTCATCGGCATCGCCACGGTCAGCTTTGGCATCCTCACCCTTGCGCGCGGACGGTCGATCTCGCCCGCAGGCTTTGCTGCTGCCGCCATCGCGGGCCTGCTCACCACCTGTTACACGCTGGTCGATGCCAAGGGCGTGCGCGCCGCGCCCGATATGCTCACCTTCATCGCCTGGTTCTTCTTCCTTGGCTCTTTCTCCATGCCCGCCGTCCTGCTCGCGCAACATGGCCGCCGCGCCTTCGCCTTGCTGATGCAGGACCGGCGCTCTGGCATGGGCGCAGGCGCGATGGCGATCATCTCCTTTGGGCCAGCGCTCTTCGCTTTGGGGCTGGCTCCGGTCGGCGCCGTGGCTGCGGTTCGCGAATCGAGCGTGCTGTTCGGGCTTGTGCTTGGCTCGCTGATCCTCAAGGAGAAGCTTGGTATGCGTCGCATCATTGGCGGGTCGCTGGTGATGGTCGGCACATTGGGCGTGCTGGCCGCAGCAGCATTCCCCTGATATTTCAAATTCACGTTTCGAAAGGACCGACATGGCCAAATTTCTCATCGTTGAGGCGCGCTTCTACGATCATCTCAATGATCAGCTCATCGCGGGCGCAAAGGCTGCGCTGGAAGAGGCAGGCCATCAGGCGGAGGTACTCACAGTCCCCGGTGCGCTGGAAATTCCCGGCGCCATCGCAATGGCTGCCGAGAGTGGGCGCTATGATGGGTTCGTTGCCATCGGTGTGGTGATCCGCGGCGAGACCTATCATTTCGAAGTCGTCTCCAATGAGAGCGCGCACGGCCTGATGGCGCTTGCGATGGATGGCCTCGCTATCGGCAACGGCATCCTGACTGTGGAAGATGAAGCACAGGCGCTCGTGCGGGCCGATCCTGCGCAGAAGGACAAGGGCGGCGAGGCTGCCAAGGCGGCCATGCGTATGCTTGAGATCGCAGGCAGCTTCCGCGACTGAGATGGCTCTACAAGGCGCGCCGAATCGGGTAGAGCTATCATCATGATCGCAACCGCCACCGCTGCTCACCCATCCGGCCTCGCGCAAGACGAGACGCTGGACGATCTCCGTCTGCGCCTCGCGCCGCTCGTCGCCGCCAATGCGGCGTTCGATGGCTGGTCGAAAAATGCGGTGGCCTCCGCGGCGGACAATGCCGGGGTTGATCGTGATGTGGCGGCGCTCGCCTTTTCCGGTGGCGTGCGCGCCATGATCGAGGCCTGGTTCGCCAGTGTCGATAATGAGATGGCCGCGCAGCTTCCACCCGAGCGGCTCGCTGACATGAAAATCCGCGAGCGCATCACCGCGCTCATTGAGACGCGGCTTGCTATCCTCGCGCCCAATCGGGAAGCGCTGCGGCGTGCGCAGTCTTTCCTCGCCCTGCCGGGCAATTTGCGTTGCGCCGCGCAACTCGGCTGGCGTGCAGCGGACATGATGTGGCGCGCGGCAGGGGACGTATCGGCCGATTATAATCACTACACCAAACGCACGACGCTCGGCACCGTCTATGCGGCCACTTTGCTTGTGTTCGTGAATGATGAGAGCGCGGATTTCGCCGACACTCGCGCATTTCTTGCCCGCCGGATCGACGGAATCATGCGCTTTGAAAAGGCCAAGGCGCGGTTTGTGCCGGATGCAGATCAGCAGTTCAGCATGTCGCGCTTCCTTGGGCGCCTGCGCTATCCGGGTCGGTAAAACATCCTGAGCTGAGGCATAGCTTGCCTGCGCTTGATGTTATTGATAGTCGATAGCGAATTCATCGAAAGTCATTCCCTCCGTGCGCCTCACCCAGCTTGCTCCCAATTCTCCGGCCTATGTCGAAACGATCGACTGGTCTGCCATCCCGGATTCTGACGGGAAGCGCCTGCGCGAATTGGGGCTGCATGAAGGTGCTAGCATCGAATTGCTGCACAGGGCTGGGTTTACCGGCAAGGGCGCTCATGCCTGTCGCATTGGCCGGATGATTGTTGCCATGCGCGCGACTCATGCTGCCGCCATTGATGTGCGGACGGGAGCGGCGTGATGGATCATGTTGGCATGATCGCATTGGTCGGCAATCCCAATGCAGGCAAAAGCGCGCTCTTCAACGCGCTCACCGGCGCGCGCCAGCATGTGGGCAATTATCCCGGTGTCACCGTGGAGCGCAAATATGGTCGTCTCGCGCTGCCGGATGGCCGCAATGTCGATATTATCGATCTGCCAGGGACCTATAGCCTCGATGCGAAAAGCCCCGATGAAGAAGTCACGCGCAATGTGATCTTCGGCTATCAGGAAGGCGAGCGGCGGCCCGATCTGCTGATCATCGTGCTGGATGCCGCCAATCTCGACAATCATCTGCGCTTCGCTTTGGAGCTTATCGCGCTGGGTTCGCCCTGTGTCGTCGCGCTCAACATGGTCGACCTTGCCACGCGGGACGGGCTGGAGCTGGACGCAGCGCGCCTCTCGGCTGATCTGGGCGTTCCGGTGATCTCCACCGTGGCTGTGCGGCGGCGGGGTCTGGATGAATTGCGTGCAGCTGTTTCTGCTGCCTTGCCGGAGCATGAAGCTGCGCAGCCCGTGCAGGCGGCGTTACCGCCACGCAGCGAAGCAGAGTTGCGCACGCAGGCGCAGCGAATCGCTGCCCGCGCGATCGTGGCAGAAACGCCGAGTCGGCGCTTCACCAGCCAGATCGACAAGATCGTGCTCAATCCCTTCTCGGGTCCTCTCATATTGTTCGGCCTGTTGTTCCTGATTTTTCAGGCCGTGTTCGGCTGGTCCGAAGCGCCGATGACCTGGATTGAGGATGGCTTTGCAGCCTTGCAGGGCATTGTCGAGGCGATCTTGCCAGAAGGGTTTTTGCGCGGTCTCATCGTGCAAGGCATCATCAACGGCGTCGGCTCCGTCCTCGTGTTCCTGCCGCAGATTCTCATCCTCTTCTTCTTCATCCTGCTGCTGGAGGCGACCGGCTATATGACCCGCGCTGCCTTCCTCATGGATGGCTTGATGGCGCGCGTTGGGCTTTCGGGCCGCGCCTTCATTCCGCTGCTCTCCAGCTTTGCCTGCGCCATTCCCGGTATCATGGCGACGCGGACGATTTCCGATCCCAAGGATCGCCTCACCACCATCCTCATCGCGCCCTTGATGACCTGTTCGGCGCGCTTGCCGGTTTACACGCTCGTCATCGCCGCCTTCATTCCAAACCGTGACGTTGGCGGCGGCATCGGGTTGCAGGGTCTCGTGCTGCTCGCCCTTTATGTGGCGGGCATCGTGAGCGCGTTGATCGTGGCGACCTTGCTGCGTCTTGGCGTCGTCAAGGGGCCGGGCGGCAGCTTCCTCATGGAAATGCCCAAATATCAAATGCCCCTGATGCGCGATGTGCTGCTGGGGCTGTGGCAACGCGCCTGGATCTTCCTGCGCCGCGCGGGCACGATCATTTTCGCCACCACCATCATCCTGTGGCTGTTGCTCTCTTTCCCCAAGCCGCCGGAGGGCAGCGGCATCAGCCCGGTCGAGCATAGCGTTGCGGGCCGGATCGCCAGCGTGATCGAGCCCGTGCTGCGCCCCATCGGCTTCAACCATGAGATTGCCCTGGCGCTCATCCCGGCAATGGCCGCGCGTGAAGTGGCGGTCTCCGCGCTCGCAACCGCCAACGCGATTGAGGAAAGCGATGACGAGGATCAGACGGCGCGCTCCCTCGGTGAGCGGCTCCAGGGCCGCTGGTCGCTGCCGACTGCACTGGCCTTCCTCGCATGGTTCGTATTCGCGCCGCAGTGCCTCTCCACCATCGCAGTGACCAAGCGCGAGACCAATGGCTGGCGCTGGCCGCTGTTCATGCTCGGCTATCTTTTCGTGCTCGCCTGGCTGGCAGCGGGCGCAACTTACTGGACGGCTGTAGCGCTAGGACTATAAGCGGCGGATCAACATTCATCGCATATCGAGTTCGGAGAGCTTCATGGCAGGCAGCGTCAATAAGGTCATTCTGGTCGGCAATCT
>CAMLFF010000194.1 GCA_946479185.1 uncultured Sphingobium sp. | reverse complement strand
ACGTGACCGATGGTGCCGATGTTGCAGTGCGGCTTCGTCCGCTCAAATTTAGCCTTGGCCATATTTACCTCGTTCTTGTCCGAATAGCTTGGGTTTCAACCGCTCGGGGAAGCCTCGCGAAGGCGCCCCCATAACAGTAAATTTACATAAATCCAGTGCGAAGTGCCGATTAGGCCAGCTTCGCCTTCACCTCGTCCGCCACATTCTGCGGCACTTCGTCATAATGCGAGAAGGACATGGAGTAGCTCGCGCGGCCCTGCGTGAAGGAACGCAGCGAGTTCACATAGCCAAACATGTTGGCCAGCGGCACCATTGCATCGACCGTCTGCGCATTGCCACGCGTGTCGGTGCCCTGGATTTGGCCACGACGCGAGTTCATGTCGCCGATGACGTCACCCAGATATTCCTCTGGAGTCACGACCTCGACCTTCATGACCGGCTCAAGCAGGGTGATACCCGACTTCTGAGCCGCTTCACGCATTGCTGCACGACCGGTGATTTCAAACGCCAGCGCCGACGAGTCGACGTCATGGTAAGAACCGTCATACAGCAGGATTTCAAAGTCGATGATCGGGAAGCCGATGAGCGAACCCGATGCAGCCGTTTCGCGCATGCCCTTTTCGATCGAAGGGATATATTCCTTGGGAATATTACCGCCCTTGATCTCGTCCTTGAAGACGATGCCCGTGCCGCGCTCACCTGGGTTGAGCTTGACCTTGATGCGACCGAACTGGCCGGTGCCGCCCGACTGCTTCTCGTGGGTATAGTCGACGTCGACGGGCTTCTTGAGATATTCGCGATAGGCCACCTGCGGCGCACCGACGTTTGCCTCAACCTTGAACTCGCGACGCATACGGTCGACGAGAATTTCAAGGTGAAGCTCGCCCATGCCCTTGATGATGGTCTGGCCCGATTCGTGGTCGGTCGAAACGCGGAAGGAAGGATCCTCAGCCGAGAGACGATTGAGCGCGATGCCCATCTTTTCCTGGTCAGCCTTGGTCTTTGGCTCGACGGAAAGCTCGATCACCGGATCCGGGAACTCCATACGCTCCAGAACGATCGGGAAACGCTCGGCGCACAGCGTATCGCCGGTCGTCGTTTCCTTCATGCCAGCCAACGCGATAATGTCGCCAGCGAATGCCTCGTCAACGTCCTTACGGTCGTTGGCGTGCATTTCGAGCATGCGCCCAACCTTTTCCTTCTTGTCCTTGACCGAGTTCAGATAGGTGCCCTTGGTCAGGGTGCCGGAATAAATGCGGCAGAACGTCAGCGTGCCGACGAACGGATCGTTCATCACCTTGAAGGCGAGCGCGCTGAAGGGCGCATCGTCCGTAGGCGGACGGCTGTCCTTCTCGTCGCTGTCGATCTTCACGCCCTGCACGTCTTCAATGTCGAGCGGGCTCGGCATATAGTCGACGATGGCGTCAAGCAGAGGCTGAACGCCCTTATTCTTGAACGCAGAGCCGCACACGACAGGCACGAACGACTGGTTGAGCGCGCCCTTGCGGATCAGCGACTTCAGCGTTGCCACGTCAGGCTCATTGCCTTCCAGATAGGCTTCCATCGCAGCATCGTCCTGCTCGACGGCGATCTCGATGAGATCGCTGCGATACTTGGCGGCCTTGTCGGCGAGATCGGCAGGGATTTCCTCGAAGAAGAACTCGGCGCCCAGCGACTCGTCCTTCCAGATGATCGCGCGATTCTCGACGAGATCGACGAGACCCTTGAAATCGCTCTCCGTGCCGATTGGCAGATAGAGCACGGCAGGGCGGGCGCCCAGACGATCGATGATCGACTGCACGCAATAATAGAAGTCAGCGCCAGTACGGTCGAGCTTGTTGACGAAGCACATCCGCGGCACTTTATATTTGTCAGCCTGGCGCCAAACGGTCTCGGACTGTGGCTCAACGCCAGCAACGCCGTCAAAGCAGGCAACCGCGCCATCGAGCACGCGCAGCGAACGCTCGACTTCAATCGTGAAGTCGACGTGGCCCGGCGTATCGATGATGTTGATCCGGTGATCTTTCCAGAAGCATGTCGTTGCAGCGGACGTGATCGTGATGCCGCGCTCCTGCTCCTGCTCCATCCAGTCCATTGTGGCGGCGCCGTCATGGACTTCGCCGATCTTGTAGGACTTGCCGGTATAATACAGGATGCGCTCGGTCGTCGTCGTCTTGCCGGCATCGATATGCGCCATGATGCCGATGTTACGATACATTGAGAGCGGGTGGCTGCGGGCCATGCTATTCACTCCGTTGCCGCATAAGCGCGGCGGGTTGGAAGTTCGATGATTAGGCGTTGCGGCGGGCCTGTCAGCCAGCTCCGTTCACCCCTTGGAGGGCAGAGCGACGACGAATGACCTCATATGAGAGTTCGCGGCTCATGCCCGGCACGGCCATTTTTAAAAATGGCTCTCTTGCGTCCGGGACGAACGGCGGAACAGATCCACCGGGAAAATGTGAAAGCCGGGCACCACATTCATGGCGCCCGGTTTCCCTATATAGTGATTACCAGCGGTAATGCGAGAAGGCACGGTTGGCTTCTGCCATCCGGTGCGTATCTTCGCGCTTCTTCACCGCATTGCCGCGATTGTTCGCAGCATCCAGCAACTCGCCGGAAAGGCGGGCAGCCATGGTGGTTTCGCTGCGCGCGCGAGCGGCAGTGATCAGCCAGCGGATAGCCAGGGCCTGAGCGCGCTCAGGGCGCACTTCGACTGGCACCTGATAGGTCGCACCACCAACACGGCGGCTGCGAACTTCGATACCTGGCTTCACATTGTTGAGCGCATCGTGGAACATCTGGATCGGATCCTTCTTGGCGCGGGTCTCCACAGTCTGGAGAGCGCCATAAACGATCGATTCAGCGACGGCCTTCTTACCATCCAGCATGAGGTTGTTCATGAACTTGGAAAGCACCTGATCCTTGTAGATAGGATCGGGAAGGATGATGCGCTTTTCGGGGCGACGACGACGTGACATATTTCTGGTCTCCCCTGCTTACTTAGGACGCTTGGCGCCGTATTTGGAACGGCTCTGCTTGCGATCCTTGACGCCCTGGGTATCCAGCACGCCGCGAAGCACATGGTAGCGCACGCCGGGAAGATCGCGAACACGACCGCCGCGGATCAGCACAACGCTGTGCTCCTGAAGATTATGGCCTTCACCGGGGATGTAGCTGATGACCTCACGCTGGTTGGTGAGACGCACCTTGCAAACCTTGCGGAGAGCCGAGTTCGGCTTCTTCGGGGTCACGGTGTAGACACGGGTGCAGACGCCACGCTTTTGCGGGTTCTGCTCCATTGCAGGGACCTTGCTCTTGGCCTTCTGCGGTTCGCGGCCCTTGCGAACCAGCTGGTTAATTGTTGGCATGAAGCCCTTCACCTTTGTCAGTTACTTTGCGGTCTGCAATTCCTGCGACGCATGAGAGCCAATCCGGAGATGGACATTCAAACGACAAAGGACCCGGCGGTCTTAACGACCTCCTGGCCCTGCAAGAGCATAGGCAATGTTCAAGCTCTGCTTTACCCCGGCATCAGCAAGCGAATCCTTGAAAAAGACGGATTGCGGACCGAGGGGCAGGCGGCCCTATAACTGTGGCACGGGTTTGGGTCAAGCGGGCGAGGGATCACCTGCGCCGCATCCGGTCCCATAAGCGACACCAGCCTTTGCAGCGCACCACATTACCCGCTAGAGCCCGCCCCATGAGTGACACTGTTTCCTTCGGCTATCGCGAAGTAGCCCCCGAGGAGAAGACAAAGCTGGTCGGCGGCGTCTTTTCCAATGTCGCGAAAAATTATGACGTCATGAACGATGCCATGTCCGGTGGCATGCATCGTCTGTGGAAGGATCAGTTTGTGCGCCGGGTGAAGCCGCGCGCGGGCGAGACGATCCTCGATATGGCGGGCGGCACGGGCGATATTGCCTTCCGCATGGCCAAGCATGGCGCGCTCATCACCGTGTCGGATATCAATGAGGATATGCTCGGCGTGGGCATGGAACGCGCGGAAAAACGCAGCATCCAGGGCCTCACCTGGAGCCCCCAAAATGCCGAGACGCTTAGCTTTGATGACCGGCAGTTCGATGCCTATACGATCGCCTTCGGCATCCGCAACGTGACGGACATTCCCGCTGCGCTGCGTGAGGCCCATCGCGTGCTCAAATTCGGTGGGCGCTTTTTCTGCCTGGAATTCTCCACCACCACCTGGCCCGGCTTTGGCGATATTTATGATCGCTATTCGCACAAGCTCGTCCCCAAGCTCGGCAAGCTGATCGCGGGTGATGAGGAGAGCTATCGCTACCTCATCGAGTCGATCCGACGCTTCCCGGATATGCCGACATTCGCCAGCATGATCGAGCAGGCCGGATTCGTGCAAGTGAAGGCCGAGCCGATCATGGGTGGCCTCGTGGCGATCCATTCCGGCTGGAAGATTTGATGAGCGACGGCATAAGCTCCCCTCATCTTCAGAGGAGGGGCCGGGGGTGGTGGCGATGCGCCAGCATCGCACGCGCAGCGAACAGCGGCTCTGTCAGGCACCACCCCAACCCATCCTCTGAAGAGGAGGGGCTTTCATCATGACCTCCCACACAACCCACCTCTGGCGCCTGCTCAAATGGGGCCGCACCCTTGCGCGGCACGGCGCGTTGCGCGGTATCGAGCGGGATCGCAACACGCCCGCCGCTGTCCGCCAGCTCGCCCGCATTGCGCGGCTTGGCGCCTGGGTGCCCAAGCAGCCGCGCTATGCCGAGGCGTTCCGCGCCATCGGCCCCGCCGCCATCAAGCTGGGGCAAACGCTCGCCACCCGGCCCGATCTGGTCGGCGAGCAGGCCGCCGCTGATCTGCTGAGCCTGCAGGATGCGCTGCCGCCCGTGCCCTTCTCCGCGATTCGTGCCGAGATTGAGGGCAGCTTTGGGCGTCGGCTTGAAGACCTCTACGCCAGCGTCGATGAAAAAGCCGTCGGCGCCGCCTCCATCGCGCAGGTCCACAAGGCCGTCACCACCGATGGGCGCACCGTCGCCATCAAGGTGCTGCGCCCCGGCATCCGCGAGCGGTTTGCCCGCGATATCGACACTTATGAATGGGCCGCCGCGCATCTTGAGCAATTGGGCGGTGAAGTCTCCCGCCTGCGCCCCCGCCTCGTCATCGCCAATCTCAAGCGCTGGACCGTGCGCGAGCTTGATCTGCGGCGTGAGGCGGCCTCCGCCTCCGAGCTGTCCGAGGCGATGGTCGCCATCCCCGGCTATCGCATTCCCACCATCGATTGGGACCGCACCAATGGCCGGGTGATGACGCTCGAATGGATCGACGGCATCAAGATCAGCGACCGCGCTGGGCTGATCGCGGCCGGGCATGATCTGATCGACATTGCCGCCCGCCTCGTCAACACCTTCCTGCGGCAGGCGATTGCGGACGGATTCTTCCATGCGGATATGCATCAGGGCAATCTGTTCGTGCTCGCCAATGGCGATATTGCCGCCATTGATTTTGGCATCATGGGGCGGATCGACCGGCGCGCGCGGCTGTGGCTGGCGGAAATTCTCTACGGCCTCATCACCGGCAATTATCGCCGCGTGGCGGAAATCCATTTCGAGGCGCAATATGTGCCCTCGCACCATAATGTCGCCGAGTTCGCCACAGCCCTGCGCGCCGTGGGCGAGCCGATGCGCGGCAAGTCCGTCTCCGAGCTGTCGGTCGGCCAGATGCTGGACGGTCTGTTCGCCATCACTCGCGATTTCGACATGCAGACGCAGCCTCACCTGCTGCTGCTGCAAAAGACGATGGTCATGGTCGAGGGCGTCGCCACCATGCTCGATCCCAAGATCAATATGTGGGACGTCGCTGGCCCCTATGTGAAGGGCTGGCTGCGCGATGAGCTCGGCCCCGAAGCCAAGATTGCCGATTCGATTCACGAAGCCGTCGACACCATCCGCCGTCTGCCCGGCCTCGTCCGCCGCCTCGAAGATCAGTTCCCCGAGCCGGGCGGCGCACCCCCGCCTTTCCCGCTGCCGGAAGTGAAGCTGGTGCAGGTGCGCGGCGGCGGCTTCCTGCGCTATGGCGCGGTGGCGATCATCGCGGCGGCAGTCGGCGCTGGGGCAATGGCGCTGCTGGGCTGAGGCTGCACTCACACACAACGTCACCCCGGGCTTTGACCCGGGGTCCACCTGCCTTCCTGCCTTCGCACCCAGCCGACGACTTTGGCGCGCAGTTCAAGCGCAGCCAAAAATCAGTCGTCATGCCAGCGAAGGCTGGCATCTGCCGCGTGGACGCCCCACCGTGCGATATGACGCGAGGCGGCTACACCTCACTTACGCGCCTCGTCCGGCGGAGCGCCACGACGACATCGCCCTTGCCATCGCCA
>CAMLFF010000193.1 GCA_946479185.1 uncultured Sphingobium sp. | reverse complement strand
AATAGAGCAGATAGCTGGCCCCATGCGCGCGGGCGATCTCCAGGAAGCGCTCAGGCGGCCCATCAAAAGCGTGCTGAACCGCGAGGATCGCGTCGGGATTGCGATGATAGGGCCCGGCGATGACCGTATGATGGGTGAGCGCGATGAGGCGCGGGCCAAGGTCGACCAGCGTGAAGATGGTGGCCGGTGCCAGCTGATCGAGCGGGCGCAGGGCAGGCATGGTGCGGCAGCGCACTTCCGAGCGGCGGGCGCCTTTCTTGACCGTGGCGACCTGATTGGTGGTCGCGCCGTTCGGTGCGGGTGCGGCCTTGTTGGATGAAGCCGCCGCCGCGACCTTGGTGGCAGCAGGCTTGGCCGGTACAGCGGGTACAGGCGGTTTGGCGGACCAATTCTCCAGCGTGCGTGCCGCCAGCGGATAGACCGCATAGACATTGGCCACGCAGCCCAGAATGGCGAGGCCGAGTATTGCCAGCACGCGCTGATAATTGCGGCCCTTGATGAGCTTCACCGCCAGCGCCCAGCCTGCCCAGGCGACGGGCGCGATGGCGAGCAGTTGCGCGGCAGGTCCGGCGCGAATCTGCCAGAACATCAGCCCGATCGCGAAGGCGATCATCAATGTGACCGTCGCCCAGGCCCATAGGCGCTCGGCATTGCGGCGTGAGGCCCAGCAGCCTGCAAGGCCGCAGATGAGGCCCGCAATGGGCAGCGCAACCATCGGTACCCAGCTGGCGCGGCTCTGCGCGTAAATTGGCTTGGCCTCGCGAATATAGACGAGCCAGCGCTTCTGCAGCTCTGGCGAGATTTGATACACGTCCGTCACGCATTGCGGCCAGATGGCGTAGGCAAAGCCAAGGATGATGACCCCGCCGATAGCAGCGGCGATGAAGCGCTGGAGCCAGCCCTTGAGCGGCAAAAGCGTGAGCCCGTACAGAATGCCTGCGGTGAGGATGAGAACGGTTGCCCAGACGGGCGAGATGGCATCGCACACCGGCAGGCGGTTCACATTGCTGGCGAACAGCGCATAGCCAAGCGCAGTCGTGCCGCCGAGCGCGAGCGCATAGGGGCGCATCCGCCGCTCTGCGCCATCCTTGAAGATCCAGCGCAGCGCGATCAGCGCGCCTGCGCCCGCGAGATAGACCAGCATCTCCATGCCGATGACAACGGAGAGCGCGCTGGAGACGCCCGCGACAATGCCGCCGCGCATCCATTTGCGATCCACGAGGCCCGCGAGCGTCATCGCGGTGAGGGCAAGCTGCCAGCCATGATGATCGACCCGCAGCGGCATATACATGGAGAGCCCCATGCCCGCCGCGAGCGGCAGTAGCATCGCCACGAACCAGGCATGGCCACGCGCCTCATGTGCCAGACGACGCGCGAGGAAGGCCAGCGCAAACATGAGCAGCAGCAGGGGGATGAGCGGCTCGACGCCGACCGCGAGCTGGTCCGCACGCTCAGGCGAGGTGAACAGGCGGAAGAACAGCATGAGCGCCGCGATGGGCAGATCGACCAGCCGGCTCCAATGGATGTTCATGCCCTCGGGCGGGTTCATCCGGTGCTGGCGCAGATCCCACCAGCTTTGCCCGGCGAGCCAATCGCGCACCTGCAGATAGCGCATATTATCATCGGTATCGCCGAGCGAGAGATAGTGGATCGCTGCGGATTGCTCATTGATGAAATAGGCGCAGATCAGCAGCCAGGCTATGGTGATGATCCAGCGCCATTCCCGCTGCGCAAAGCGATCCAATACGGTCAGCCAGCCGCCAAGCCGGGCGCGCATGGGCGCAGGAAAAGTAGCTTGATTGCTTGTCATGATATCAACGCAACATAAGGGTGGGCAACATGATGAAGGGTGGCGGCCGTTGCCGGAAATGCATTCACCGCCTAGGGCTTAGCCAAGTCGGGCAAAAGCGCAACGGGGCAAATGCTGCATGATCAGGTGGATAGGGTGAAGCCCGTGACAGGGTTGGGGCGCGTAATGAACGCCGCCCTGCACGGCCAGTTGCTGCGCTATGTGCTCACGGGTGGCTTTGTGACGGCATTGCAGGCTGTGGTCTATTGGACGCTCGCGCAGAAGCTGGCGCTCCACCCGCAGCTGGCGAATATCTGCGGCTATATGGTGGCGGTGGCGACCGGCTATGTGCTGCACGGGCGCTTCACCTTCCGCGGGCATGGCAAGCGCGATCAGCCGATTGCGCAGGCGATGCGCTTCATGGCCGTGTCTTTGATCAGCCTCGCGCTCAATGCTTTTTGGGTGTGGCTGACGGTGCAGGCGCTTGGCTGGCCAATCTGGTCGCCCATTCCGCTCATGGCGGTGGTGACGCCGGGGCTGGTGTTCGTGCTCAACCGGCAATGGGTGTTCCGCTAGCCGGAGCGCTGGAGCCAGCCCAAAAGAAAGGGCCACCGGTTGCCCGATGACCCTCTGCCAAAACGAAAAAATCGTTCGGCGCGATATTACATCGCGTTGTTGGTCATGTTGTTCATGCCGTTTGCCATGTTGTCCAGCGAGTTGCCGGCAGCGTTCAGGGCATTGTCGGCCGAATTCACGGCATCGTCAGCAACGTTCGAAGCGTTGTTGGAAACATTTGCGGTTTCGGTCTTCGAGCAAGCGGCCAGGCCGAGCGAAGCAGCAACAACGAGCGAGAAAGCAATGGTCTTGGTCATGGGAAAACCCCTTCGTAAAAAAATAACAAGCAGAACGTACGGAAGGGGTCCCCCCCCTTAAAGCCTGCGGTCTCGATTCGTATCGGTTTGTCGGGCACAGTGCAATCCCTTGCAGCACTTGGAAATTAACCAGCGCGGAATGGCGAGAGCTTGATCGGCGGCGATACTTGCCCCAACAGTGCAGCCCATGCTTGGACAGGTTGACCTTTTTCGCGCCCTTGCGGACCCCACGCGTCTGCGGATTGTCCATCTTCTGCGGGAGATGGAATTGGCCGTTGGCGAGCTGGCGCTTGTCGTCGGGCAGAGCCAGCCGCGCGTTTCGCGCCATGTGCGCATCCTCGTCGAGGCCGGGTTGGCCGATAAGCGCAAAGAGGGAAGCTGGGTGTTCTTGCGCCTGTGCGCGGGCCCAACATCCGATGCGTTGATCGGCTTTCTGGATGGCGCAGAGCCCTCCGCCACCGAAAAATTGTGGATTGAGGCCGATCAGGCGCGGCTAACGGCGGTGCGCGCCGAGCGGGCGCGGGCGGCGGAGGATTATTTCGCCAGCCATGCCGAAGAATGGGACGCCCAACGCTCGCTCTATGTGCCCGAGGCGCAGGTGGAAGCGATGATGACGCAGATGCTGGGGACAGCGAGCCTCGGCACCCTGCTCGATATCGGCACCGGCACCGGGCGCATGGCGACGCTGCTGGCGGGGCAGGCGAGCAGCGTGATCGCGATCGACCGCAGCGCCGAGATGCTCCGCCTCGCGCGCGGCAAGCTGCCGCAGGAGATTGCGGACAAGGTGCGGTTCCTGGCGGGCGATTTCAGCGATTTGCCTGTGGAGGATGGGTCGGCGGACACCGCGATCCTGCATCAGGTGCTGCATTACGCCCCCGCGCCGGAGAAGGTGATCGCGGAAGTCGCGCGGACGCTGCGCGCGAGCGGGCGGCTGATGATTGTGGACTTCGCCCCGCATGAGCGCGAGGAATTGCGCGCCAAAGATGCCCATGCGCGGCTTGGCTTCTCCGACGAGCAGATGACGAACTGGTTCCGCGCGGCGGGGCTGGCGATGGAGAGTGTGGAGGCGCTGGCCGGGGGTGAGCTTACAGTGAAGCTTTGGCTGGGGCGGCGGGGTTGAACTTGGGCCGCGGGATTCGACCGCGGCTGTTCTGCTTTTCCTGCTGAAAGCCGGCGTTACGGCGCTTGGTTAACCACCGCCTCAATCCGGTATCCATCTGGATCGAACACAAAGGCCGCATAATAATCGTCGCCATAATCAGGACGTGGCCCGGGTTGCCCGTTGCAGCGCCCTCCGTGCAGCAATGCGGCCGCGTGAAATCGATCGACATGTTCCGGCTCGGACGCGGAGAATGCCAAGTGGAATCCCTCACCGGGTACGCTTACTTGGGCTTCAAGATTGAGGAGCAGTTTGTCACCTTGTCCAGCATATCCGTAACCTACTGATTCATCTCCCGTAAAGACACGGACATAGCCAAGTGACATAAGTGCTGCATCATAGAAAATCATGGCCCGTTTCAAATTGGTCACGGCAATCGAGAGATGATGCAGCATTATCGTTCCAGCTTTTGGGATGATTCACATTGTCCGTAGCGGCGGCTTTCAAGTCCGGCCATTCCCAAAATTTGATCCCTTTCGGTAACGGGCCGTGTCCGCGGGATGGGGGTATCGGTGGCTGCGTTCTCGATAGCTGCCGGTCCGCATCCCGCCCGATTTGGCCGTTCGTTGATTTAAGCGCACTGCCGAAAGCCGCCCTTCCAGACACGGCAGCTCAGCAATCCGCACGGGAGAGAATCTCTGACCAGTTCTGCGCTGATCAGCGACCGTGTTCCGAGCAGTAAACCTAATCCGCAGACACCATCGGCGGCGCGGCCAAGGCCTGCAGCCGCTCTTTCACCGCGTTCTTCAGACGCTGGAGCCGCTGCAATCTTGGCAGGTCCGGCGCTTCGCTACGCTGTTCGTTCAGCACGGCCTCATCGAGCCGTTGATGCCGGTTCAGAAGACAGAATATATGTTGGGACACGCGCCACTCCGCTGGAAAATAATCCATTTTTCGGGTGACGACCGGGCGGTGAAATGCCTGCTTGGGGTACCAGACTGCGCACCGGTGTCACCCGATGCGGTCCGACATCACGAGCAGACGAAGGGGGGACGTCTATGCTCGCCAGAGGGGCCCGGCCCGCAGCTTTCAAATTTAGCGATGGAGACGCGGGCTTCAACCCCTGACGCGGTGAGCTGAGCTCAACTCATCGCAAAGGCGGCAGGGCTTGACCGTGGTTCAGCTGCCGAGTTCGCGCGCCTCCTGATACTTCAGTTCAAGATAGCGGATATGGGCCGAGAGCTTGTCCCGATCGCCGCTCGCCAGTTGCTCGGTCATCGTCGCGATTTCCTGCTCGATGACGGATAGCCCCTCGACAAGCTGCGCATCCGGTACCCGGCCATTGCGCGGTGTGTGGCGTAGGGGCGCGGGGATGGACTGGTAGCCGGTGACCAGCTCGGGCAGATGATCGCTCAGCAAGCGCCGCACATCCTGCGCCAGCGGCTCGCGCGGATCGAGCCGGGCAAGCTGGGGCGCCAGCGTCTCCAGCCGGTTGCCGATGGCATTGATGATGGGGATGGCGGGCGCGGGCAGGGCCTTGCGCTGATTGTCCAGCCAGATTTCCGTGCGCGCCGGCAGCGCCTTGAGTTCGGTTTGCGCGAGCTTGGCGGGCTCCACCACGCGGTCGCCAGTGGGAATGAAAGCGAAGGCGAGGCAGGCGATGAGCAGCCCCATGACCAGCAGCACGCCGGTGGTGCCAATTCCGCCGAGCACAAAGCCGGTGATGGCCGCGCCGATGAGCACCGCCGCCACGGCAATGATCATGCGCTTGAGCCGCGTCGCCCAATCCTTGGTCGCGCGCGCAAGCCGCTTGCCCGAGCGTTCGTAGCGCGCGGTGGTGCGGGCGATCAGCTCATTGGCGCGTTGGACAAGTTCATCGACTTCACTGGCCATATGTTACTCGATGGACGTCAAAGGAGAATTGCCGCTGGTGACCGCTGCTTGCGCCCGCGCCTGTCCCTCGGCCCGCGCAATATAGCCCTTGGACTTCTCCACCTCGCCCGAGAGCGTGGTGACGGTGGTCTTCATATTCTCCAGCGCCTTGAGCTTGAAGCTGTCGATATTATCCATCGTCTCATAGATATTCTGGAAGGCGCGTTGCAGCGTTTCCAGCGGGATGGTGCTGTTGGCGGCCTGCTCATGGATCTGCGCGGTCTGCGTACGCAGCAACTCGCCGGTGCTATCGATGATGTTGGCGGTCGTGGTGTTGAGCGCGGTAATCTGATCGAGCACCAGCCGCTGTCCGGCCAGCGCCTGCGCGACCGTGACAGCCGTGCGCAGTGCCGAGACGGTGGTGGTGGAGGCCCGATCAACGCCCTTCACCAGCTCGACGTTATTCTTTTTGACGAGATCGAGCGCCAGATAGCCCTGCACCGTCACGGCCATTTGGGTGAGCAGATCCTGCGTACGCTGGCGCACATAGAAGAGCGCGCTCTCGCGAATCGCCTTGGCCTTGGCGGGGTCGCTCGAATCCAGCTCCAGCGCCTTGTTTTCGAGCCGGGCGTCCATCGTCTTGGCGATGTGGATCATCTGCTCGAGCCGGCCCATCGTGGCCCACATATTCTGCCGCTCTACGTCAATCGCGGCATTATCCTTGAT
>CAMLFF010000192.1 GCA_946479185.1 uncultured Sphingobium sp. | reverse complement strand
CACCGAGATCTACACTCTTTCCCTACACGACGCTCTTCCGATCTTGATGCTCGGCCCCGGCGCCCGCGCATTTCTGAAGCTGGAGCAGGCCGTTCACCTCGTTCTGCCGCCCGCCCGACAGCGTCGCGGCAAAAAGGCCTATGCGTCGAATGCCACGGACGATCCCTTGTTCGAGGCACTGCGCGCCTGCCGCCGCGATCTCGCCAAGGAAGCGGGCGTGCCCCCCTATGTCATCTTCCACGATAGCAGCCTGCACGATATGGCGCGCATCCGGCCTAAATCGCTGCGGGATATGGCGCTGGTCAGCGGCGTCGGTGAGCGCAAGTTGGAGGCTTATGGCGAGGCCTTTCTGGCAGCGATCCGCCAATTCGTCTGATCGCGCTTATCGGTCGATGCGAACGTCCCATGCATAGCCGCGATAGAGCGGCTGAACTTGCAATCCCGCGCCATTGGCCAGCGCAACACGCCGCGCCGCATCGAAAAGCTCGGCGCGCGGGGTGACGTGGAATTTCGCGAGCCAAGCCTTCAGTCCCGCCCGAAACCAGCGCGGCAAATGCTCTTGCTGACCAAAATCGACAATATGGAGCGATCCACCGGGCCTCACGACGCTGAGCGCCTGCGTCAGCGCCTGCTCCCAATCGGGAATCATCGAGAGCGAGTAGCTGATGAACACCCGGTCGAAATCCGCTTCGCCAAAGTGCCGCTGCGGATCGAAGTCGCGCGCATCGGCTCGCGCCAGACAGGTCCGCTCGATGGCGCCCGCCTGCGCGAGCGTCGCCCGCGCCGATTTGAGCATTTCCGCCGAGATATCCAGGCCGAATAGCCGCGCCTGCGGATAGCGCCGCGCCACCAGTGCCAGATTGCGCCCCGTGCCCGCACCAATCTCCAGCACGGATCCACCGGGCGGTACCGCCAGCGCGTCAATCAATCGATCACGCCCCAGCAGATAATATTTCCGTGTCAGATCATAAATATGGCGCTGCCAGCCATACTGCGCGTCCATCGCCTGCGCATGGGCCGTACTTGCCCTATCCACGCTCGCCATCCTCAGTCCTTCAACACGTAGAGGTGCACGCCCCCATAAATTGATGAGCGATCGTCCTGCGTGAAGCGCAACGAATCCTCCGCGCGATAGTCCCAGAGCCCAAGCAAATCCTCGCGCAAGCGCCCCGGCAACAAGGTCGCCTCTGCCGCCGTGCGGAACAGCACCCGCGCACCTGGCTTGGCCGTGCGGCTAATCTCAAACCAGAGCGCCAGCAATTGCCCGTCACTCATCCAATCCTGCGCATCCAGCAGCACATAACGGTCAACGCTGGCCTCAGGCTGGCGCGAGAGCCAGTCGGTCATGTTCGCATGATTAACGTCCACCCGCTCGGCACGATCGCGCACCGCCTCATAATGCGCCGCTTCCAGATAGGGCGGCACCGGCGCATCGGCATGGCGGCCATAGCCACGGCCAAATGCCTGCCAGGCGAAGTAATTGGACTTAAGGTCATAGTCGCACGCCAGCCGCTCAAGCCGCTTGCGCAGCACGCTCGCCATCTTCTCATTGCCCGCCAGCACATCATATTGGGCAGGCGGAATGCCGAGGCCAAAGAGCGAGGCCGGCTGATCCGTCAGCCAGCGCACAAAGGCCTTGTCGAACACGGGCGCCAACCGCTCCTCAAAAATCTGCCGCTGTTCATCCATGTTCCGCGCTTCCAGCAAGGCGCGCGGATCGATCTTGTAGAGCCGCGCCACCAGATGCGCCGCGCCGATGAAACCGCCCAGCAGCCCGCGACGATAAGCGCCCGAGCGGAACATGCCGATCCGCCGCCGCCCGACGAGATCGCGCCCTTCCCAATAGCGGCGTGACACATCGTCAAGCTGGGGGCGGATGTAGCTGTGATAGGCACCGACATTGGCTGCGCTGTCTGCCTCACCAAAAAACCTCCGGAAATGCGCATGGTCGGGCAGGCTCTGCACCGCGACCTGCTTCAGCCGGTTGAGCGCCACATGCGCCGTATTGAGGTCCACCGCCGTAATCTTCGCCGGATTGGCGGTCAGATAGGAGAGCACATTGCAGCCGCCACTCGCGATGGTCACGACATGGCAATCCGGCGTGATCGCCAGCGCCTCCATGTCCACCACCGGATCTTCCCAGATCTGCGCATAGACAAGCCCACGAAACGCAAAAGCGAAGGCCCGCTCCAGCAGGCCCTCCTTGCTCGTCACTTCATGGTTCACCACGGCACGGTCGATCACATGCTGCATGTCGCTGCTCAGCTCCCTGTTTGGAGAGGGCGCTAGGCGGAACGCATGTCGCGGACATGACCGTGCGATGACGCTTTGATGACGCTTGCGGCGGTGGTTAGGCCCCGATCATCCGCACGAACGTCGCCGGATCGACATTGCCGCCCGAAAGCGTCACCACCGTCGCGTCCGTGACCTCGATCTTCCCCGCGACAACAGCCGCCAGCGCCGCCGCCCCGCCGGGCTCCACCACCAGATGCAGCTTCTCGAACACCAGACGCATAGCCGCCGCCACCTCGGCCGCAGTCACGGCAGCGCCACCGCTCACCCGCTCTTTCAGCACCGCGAAATTAATCGGGAAGGTGCGCGGCGTCTGCAAAGCATCGCAATCCGTGGGGTAAGTCATGTCCCGCACGCCCTCGATCTCGCCCGCATCGAGCGACGCCAGCACATCATCCCAGCCCTCCGGCTCTGCGATATAAATCTCTGCCTCGGGGCAAGCCAGCGCCAGCCCTGCCGTCAGCCCGCCACCGCCACAGCAGGCAATGAACCGGTCCGGCCTGCGCCCGATCCGCTGCTCCATCTGCACAGATGCCTCGATGCCCAGCGTGCCTTGCCCCTCGATCACCCAAGGGTCGCCATAAGCATGGACCAGCGTACCGCCCGATTGCGCAACGAGCCCCGCCGCAATCTCATCACGGTCCTGCGTCGCCCGATCATACAGCACAACCTGAGCTCCCAAAGCCCGCGTCGCCGCGAGCTTTGCCTGTGGCGCATTGCTCGGCATCACAATCGTCGCCGCAATCCCAAGCCTGCGCGCCGCCCAGGCAACGCCCTGCGCATGGTTGCCGCTCGACACCCCAATCACGCCCCGCGCCCGCTGCGCCTCATCCAAATCACTCAGCCGATGCCAGGCCCCGCGGATCTTGAAAGCGCCCACAGGCTGGAGCATTTCCGCCTTGCACCAGATTGTCTGCCCCTCAATCTCCAGCGGAAGCAGCGGCGTCATCGGCAGCAAATCCGCGATTTTCGCAGCCGCTCGCAGCACGCCCTCGTGCGATGGTGCCCGTCCCGGCTTCAGCAATTCTTGTTCTGTCACAGTCGCCCCTTATATGCAGTCGCTTCTCGATTCGCTCTCATGGAGACTTTAACAGATGAGCAAGGTCCTGGTCATCGGCGCAGGTGGCGTTGGTTCGGTTGCCGTTCACAAAATGGCAATGAACTCCGACATCTTTACCGACATTGCTCTGGCAAGCCGCACGGTCTCCAAATGTGAGGCAATTGCGCAATCCGTCAAAGAACGGACCGGCGTCACCATCGCGACCTATGCGATCGATGCTGACGATGTGGAAGCCACGACCGCGCTCATCAAGCAAGTGCAGCCCAAGCTCGTTGTGAACCTCGCGCTCCCCTATCAGGATCTTGCAATCATGGACGCCTGCCTCGCTGCTGGCGTGCACTATATGGACACGGCGAATTATGAGCCGCGCGATGACGCGCATTTCGAATATAGCTGGCAATGGGCCTATCAGGAGCGCTTCAAGCAGGCTGGCCTGATGGCGCTGCTCGGCTCAGGCTTTGATCCCGGCGTCACCTCGGTGTTCGCGACATGGCTCAAAAAGCACCATTTCGATCGCATCGACACGCTCGACATTCTCGATTGCAATGGCGGCGATCATGGCCAGCATTTCGCGACCAACTTCAACCCGGAGATCAACATCCGGGAGATCACCGCCCCAGTCCGTCACTGGGAGAATGGCGAGTGGATCACGACTCCCCCGCTCAGCCACAAGCAGAGCTTCGACTTCGAGGCTGTCGGCCCCAAAAATATGTACCTCATGTATCATGAGGAGCTGGAAAGCCTCGCCAAATTCTTGCCCGAGATCAAGCGCATCCGCTTCTGGATGACCTTTGGCGATGCCTATCTCAAGCATCTCGAAGTGCTGCAGAATGTCGGCATGACGCGGATCGATCCGGTTATCTATAATGGCGTGGAGATCATCCCGCTCCAGTTCCTCAAGGCCGTGCTGCCCGAGCCTGCAAGCCTTGGCGCTACCACCAAGGGCAAGACAAATATTGGCGACATCGCCACGGGCCTTGGCAAGGATGGCAGGGAAAAGACGCTCTACGTCTATAATATCTGCGATCATGAAGAGGCCTATGCCGAGACCGGCAATCAGGCGGTCAGCTACACCACCGGCGTTCCAGCGATGATCGGGGCGGCGATGGTGCTGCAAGACATTTGGGCAGGCGCAGGCGTGTTCAATATCGAGCAGCTCGATCCCGATCCATTCATGGACATGCTGAACAAGCATGGCCTGCCTTGGCAGCTTGCCGAACTCCCTGAGCCGCTGGCGTTTTGATCCGCGCCCGCGTCCTGCTGGTCGCCGCCCTCGCGCTGCTGGCAAGCTGCGCGCCACAGGTCGGCCTTGTCGATGGCAGGCCATCGCCGGAGCTTTCCGCCTGCGCACGTGAGGGCGGGCAGCTTCAGGCGCGCGGGCGTCGCGGTACGGTCATGTGTGTGCATCCTTATGGCGATGCAGGCAAAAGCTGCGCATTCAACAAGGATTGTCAGGGCCGCTGCCTCGCCACGCGCGATGATGGCCCAATGCCCGACGCTGGCGCCGCATCGCCCGGCCGCTGTCAGGCAGACGACAAGCTGTTCGGCTGCTTTGCCGAGCTTGAAGGCGGCAAGGTCGCCAGAACCATGTGCATAGATTGATCGGAGCCCGCTGATGGAAACCCGTGCTGGCGACCCCGGTGCCTTCGCGCGCTTTGATCTCAACCGCGTGCCCTCACCCGCCTTCGTGGTGGATGCTGCAGCCGTAAGGCGCAATCTCGCCATCCTCGCGGACGTGCGCGATCGCGGCGGCATCAAATTGCTCGCCGCACTCAAGGCCTTCTCCATGTGGTCGCTGGGGCCAATGGTCTCGGCCTATCTCGATGGCGTCTGCGCCTCCGGCCTCTATGAGGCGCGCCTTGGCCGGGAGGAGTATACCGGCCCCGAGGAAAAGGGCGAAGTCGCCACCTATTGCGCGGCCTATAAAGCAGCGGACCTGCCGGAAATCTGCGCGCTCTCCGATCATCTGATCTTCAATTCCCCCGGCCAGATCGCGCGCTTCCGCCCGATCCTGGAGGCGCAGCGCGCGCAGGGCATCAGCTTCGATATCGGCCTTCGCATCAATCCGCTCCATCAGGAAGGCGAGGTCGCGAAATATGATCCCTGCCAGCCCCACAGCCGCCTTGGCTTCCCCATCACGCAGCTCACGCCCGAGCATCTTGAAGGCGTGGATGGCATTCATTTCCATAGCCTGTGCGAGCAGGATTTCGTCCCGCTCGGCCGCACATGGGCTGCTGTCGAGCCAAGCCTGAAGCAATATTTCGGGCAATTGCGCTGGCTCAACTTTGGCGGCGGGCATCACATCACCCGCAGCGATTATCAGCGCGATGAGCTTGTCGCCTTCCTCCAGCAGGTACGCCGCGATACCGGGCTTGAGGTCTATCTCGAGCCGGGCGAAGCCGTCGCACTAGATGCGGGCATATTGGTCGGCGAAATCCTCGACGTGTTCGATAATGGCATGCCCATCGCCATCACGGATATTTCCGCGACTTGCCACATGCCGGACGTGATCGAAGCACCCTATCGCCCCGCCATGCTCGGCGAGCTGGGCGGCAGCGATGTCGTGCGCCTCGGCGGCCCATCTTGCCTCGCAGGCGACATCATCGGCGATTATGCTCTCCCCGTGCCCGCAGAGCCGGGTCGCCGCATCGCCTTCCTCGATCAGGCCCATTATTCGATGGTGAAGACCAACACCTTCAATGGCGTGCCCCTGCCCTCCATCTGGCTGTGGGACAGCGAGACGGACGAACTGCAAGAAATCCGCAGCTTCGGCTATGAGGACTTCAAGTCGCGCCTGAGCTGATCCGTTCAGCCGCGCTCTGCGTCTGGCGCCCGAGCTCATAAGATGTGGTTTGATAAATCTCGTTGATCCAGATGGCGAACAACAGATGGGCATGACTGCGCCACCTGTTCTCGGGCGCCGCCGCCGGATCATCGCCGGGGAAATAATGGGCTGGCAGTTGCACCCCGCCATCACGCCGATATTCATCGGCCAGCGTCGCGCTGTCATATTCCAGATGATTGAACATATGC
>CAMLFF010000191.1 GCA_946479185.1 uncultured Sphingobium sp. | reverse complement strand
CTGCTGGTGCGATAGCTGGAATCGGTGCCCGAGAAGAGCTTGGAGGGTTTGCACCCGGCATCAATCCGCGCGATCAGCTCGGCGCATTCCTTCGGCGTGACCAGCCCGTGGCGCAGAAACATGGGTGCGCGGTCGGTTTGCACGCGGCTGATCATCGGGTTGCGCGTCAGCCGACGCAGCACTTGCTCGCCAATCTCTGCGCGCTTGACCGAGGGTTGTTCCGCGTCGTCGGGCCAGGTCTCTTTCATGCGCCATCTCCTGCCATCGCCATGCGGGCGCGGCAAGGGGGCAGGGGCTCAGGGGCGAGCAATGAAAAAGAGCCGGCCCTTGGAGAGCCGACTCTTCATCACTCGGAATTTGTCAGATGGCTTCGATCACCAGAAGAAGTCGTGCAGCACATCGACCACGTAACCATCACGAACGTCCACGAGCATCGCATCATCATAATAGCGCACCCAACGCAGCGTGCCATAAGCTGGCGGCAGGCGGTAACGATATGGATCGTCGATCCAATAGTTGGAGCCGAACAAAATACTGTTCAGGCTGATGCCGATGGAGAAGCGGCGATAGCCATAATCCCAGCCGTAGGGCGCGGCGTAGCTCGGAAGGCGATAGACCTGGCGATATTGGGTGCGATGGCGCTGCCAATCATAGCGGCGGTCATTGCGCCAGCTATTGTTGTCCCACCGGCGCTGGCCAGACCAGCGATCCCGATCGTTCAGGCGACCCTGAAAATTATAGCTGCGATCCCGATCGCCCCGGTTATCGGACCAGTTTCGGCCATCCCGATCATTGCGCCAATCGCGCTGGCGGCGAGCATCATCGCCACGGTTGCGATCGAAGTCGCGGTTCGTCACTACGCCGGGGCGGCGGTTTTCGGTCGTCCAATTGCGGTCGGGTCGACCGGCATTATCGCGGTTCCAGTCGCGGCGGCCATCACGCTCGCCGCGCTGACCTTGTGGGATCACAACGCCGGTGGGGGCATCGGGTCGACGCCCTTCAAAGCGCCGGTTTTCACCGCTGCGCTCAGGTCGAGTCTGGCCTTCGCGGTTCTGGCGCCAATTGCTTCGCGCCTCGGAAGGGGCGGTCGTAACGACAGGCGGCGCTGGCATTTGCGCGGCCTGCTGTTGCCGCTCCATACGCTGCGGGCGTTGACGCTCGCCTCGTTCGATCTGGCCCTGCTGGCGCTGCTGCGTCTGATTCCGAATCCAGTCGCCGCGGTTGCTGCTGCGTTCCTGAGCAAGTGCTGGCACGGCAGCAACGAGCATCGATGATGCTAACAGGCTGATGGTCAGAATGCGGTTCATCTCGAACATCCTCTAAGAAGGCGAACCTTTTCGCCCATGAATGCCCGTTTAAGTTAATGCGACTGTCACATCTCTGAACATGAGTGACAGCATTGCGAAAGCATGTCCCACCTTGGCACGCGCTTAATCCGCAGCTGGCGGCGTCAATCCCGGCACGCGGCGCGCTGCATCCGCAGGGGCGATGCCGGGGGCAGGGGCCGCCGCCACGCGCTCCTCATCCCGCATGATCCGCCCGGCCTGCTTGATCGCCTCGCGGATGCGCGGATATGTGCCGCAGCGGCAGATATTGGTCATCGCGGCATCGATATCCGCGTCACTGGGATTGTTGTTCCGCCGCAAGAGCACCGAGGCGGTCATGATCATGCCGGACTGGCAATAGCCGCACTGGGGCACGCTCTGCGCCGCCCAGGCCTGTTGGACCGGATGGCTGCGATCTGCCGATAGGCCTTCGATCGTCGTGACGAAACGCCCTTCCAGTCCCGCAATGCTGATCTGGCAGGAGCGGATCGCCTGTCCATCCACATCCACCGTGCAGGCCCCGCAATCCCCCGTGCCGCAGCCATATTTGGTGCCGGTGAGGTTGGACGCATCGCGCAGCGCCCACAACAAGGGCGTCATTGGGTCCATCCGATATTCAATCGGGCGATCGTTGACGGTGAATTTGGTCATGCCGGGCCAGCCCTAACGCCCTCGCGATGCTGACGCCAGATCAGTCACGCCAGCTCGTATCGATCTTGTCGATCATCCGCACCATCGCCGCGAAATCCAGCGCGCCGAAGCGATCGGCAGGAATGGCCGAGAACATGTCGCGCTGATGCACATCCAGCACATCCTGCGGAATGAGCAGCGGGGTGCCTGCCGACTGTGTTGCCACCTGAATCTGGCAGGCTCGCTCGAACACATAATAGCGCAGGAACGCTTCCGGAATGCTCTGCGCCATCACCAGCAGGCCATGATTGCGCAGGATCATGAAGCGTTTGTCGCCAAGGCTCGCAATGAGTCGCGTCCCTTCCTCGTCGCGCACGGTGACGCCTTCAAAATCATGATAAGCGACATTGCCGACCAGAAAGCCTGCATAGAAATTGGTCGGCAGCAGCCCCTCATGGGTGGAGGAGACGGCCATGCCCGCCGTCGTATGCGTATGGATGATGCAGTGCGCATCCGGGATGTGCCGGTGGAACAGGCTGTGCTGCACGAAGCCCGCGCGATTGACGGGGTGGGGGCTGTCATCCAGCTTATTGCCGTCGATATCGATCTTCACGAGGTTGGAGGCCTTCACCTCCGAATAATGCAGGCCGAAGGGATTGATGAGGAAGGCATGATCCTCCCCCGGAATGCGCAGCGAGATATGATTATAGATCAGCTCATCCCAGCCCATATGCGCGAAGATGCGGTAACAGGCGGCCAGCTGCTGCCTTGCTTGCAATTCCGCATCGCTGATGGTGGATGGTTTTAGCGCTGTCGCCATGCTCTCTCTCCTGATGCCGCTCTATCCCGGCTTTGCTGGCATCATGCGAAGGGGATCGCTAAATGTCGAGGGGCTCGGACGGGCTATGTCGTGTCACGGCACTGTCTCGGCTGATTTGCTAAGAGGCAGCGCGACTCCATGATGAAGGTTGAACAAGTGACGTTGAAGAAGATGCGCTGGCTCGTCCCCGCGGCCCTGTTGATTGTAAGCGGCTGCGCACATCCTGATGGCGCGCCCCAAACCTCAACGGCACCCTCATCCATCGCCAAGCTTCAGATCATCGCCTTCAACGATTTTCACGGCCATATCGGCGCGGACGATCAGACGCTGTCTCTACCCGGCGCGGCAGACGATGCGCCGCGCGTAAAGGCTGGTGGCGCAGTGCATTTTGCGCAGGCGGTGAATCGCTTGCGCGCCGACAATCCCAACAGTGCTGTCGTTTCGGCAGGGGACATGATCAGCGCATCGCCCCTCATGTCCGGCCTGTTCCTCGACGAGCCGACCGTGCGCGTGATGAATACCGTGGGGATCGACTTCAATGCGGTGGGCAATCATGAGTTTGATCGCGGCCCCGATGAACTCAAGCGCATGCAGGGCGGCGGTTGCGCCAAGTTCACGAAAATGGAGCCATGCCAGGTGATGCCGGACTTTCCGGGCGCCCGCTTCGGCTTCCTTGCCGCCAATGTGCAGCCAATCGATGGCAGCAAGCTCTTCCCGTCCTTCGGCATCAAGAGCTTCGAGATTGGCGGCAAAAGCGTGAAGATCGGCTTTGTCGGCATGACGCTGGAAGGCACGCCGCAAATCGTCGCGCCGCTCGCCGTCCCAAATCTGCGCTTTTCCGCAGAGGCCGAGGCGGCCAACGCCGCGCTCCCGGCGATGCGCGCTGCCGGGGCGGACGTGTTTGCGATCCTTCTCCATGAGGGCGGCTATATGACCGGCCCCGGCGACAAGAGCGATTGCGCGGCGATGACCGGCGCGCTCCCGGCGATCCTCGCCAAGCTCGATCCCGCCTTCGATCTGGTCATCACCGGCCACACCCACAAGGATTATGTCTGCAATTTCCGCACGGCGGACCCGGCCCGGCCGCTCCTCGTCACCAGCGCCGGTCTTTATGGCATGATGCTCACGCGCATCACGCTGGATTATGATGTCGAAGCGCGGCGGCTGGTGAGCAAGCAGGCCGAGAATGTCGTCGTGGATCAGCGCCCGGCTGACGATGCCGCGCAGCCTGAGATTGCAAACCTGGTGTCGCGCTACCGGATGGCAGCCAAAGATCGGCAGGAGCGAGTCGTCGGGCGGCTCACGGCGGAAGTGAATGCGACCAATGACGCGAGCGACCAAAGCACGCTCGGCAACCTCATCGCCGATGCTCAGTTCGAGGCGACGCGCGCAGCTGACAAGGGTGGCGCGCAATTTGCCTTCATGAACCGCGGCGGCCTGCGCGCACCGATCGTACCGACGGCGGATGGCAAGGTGCGTTTTGGCGATATCTATTCCGCCCAGCCGTTCAGCAACACATTGATGGTCAAGCAGCTCACAGGCGCGCAGATCAGGGCAGCGCTGGAGGGGCAATTCATGCGGGAAAACCCGATGTTGCTGAGCGTTTCAAACGGCTTTTCATATAGTTATGACGCTAGCCGACCCGCCGGGCAGCGCGTGCTTGAGATGAGCCTGAACGGCGTGCCGCTGCGCGATGATTCGCTCTATCGCGTCGCCATGAACAATTTCATCGCGCAGGGCGGGGATGGCTTCACCGCTTTTGCCGATGGGCCTGTGCTTGCCGATGGCACAGTCGATGTAGAGGCGCTTGAAGCCTATGTCTCGGGCGATATACTCAGGCAGCCACCTGCGCTGGACCGCGTCCGCAATCTAACACCGCATTGATTTTGCGGGGGCCACAGAGGCTTTCCGGTCTTGATCCCTTAACATGTCCCTGATATGGGCACCGCCATGTCGCCGTGACTTCCTGTCGCGGCGTATGTTGTTTTTGGGCAATGTTGATGGTCTGGCCGCGATACGTGGTCGGCATCATGCCAGCGGTAGAATCGGAGTCTGACGAGCTTATGCAAATCATCGTGCGCGACAATAACGTCGACCAGGCGCTGCGGGCGCTCAAGAAGAAGCTGCAGCGTGAAGGCGTTTATCGTGAGATGAAGCTTCGTCGTCACTTCGAGAAGCCGTCCGAGAAGCGCGCACGTGAGAAGGCTGCTGCCATCCGTCGTGCCCGCAAGCTTGAGCGCAAGCGCGCTGAGCGTGACGGCGCACGGTAAGTTGCGTGTCCGGCTATCCGGCCGGACCTGACTTTTCTGATATTGTTTGAAGAAGGAAGCGGCCATGTCGATCACGGCGGTTCCATTGCAGCCCATTCGGCGGGGTTCCGTCCGTCGCTTCTGGCTCGCGATGATTCTCGTGGCGGCGGTCGCTCTCGTTCTCGCCTGGGCGGGCAGCCAGCAATTTGGCAGCACGCCCAGCGGCCTGCGTTACCAGATGGTGACGCAGGGTACGGGCCCGAGCCCGACCCAAGAGGATTTCGCGCTCCTCGCCTATAAGGGCTCGCTGCCCGATGGCACGGTGTTCGATGAGAACGCCAACGCGCCGATGGAAATTGGCTCCACCGTTCCCGGCTTTGCCGAGGCGGTGACGCTGCTCAAGCGCGGCGGCAAGCTGCGTGCGTGGATCCCTGCCGAGCTCGCCTATGGCGCGAACCCGCCCGCTGGCGGCGTGATCCCCGCCAATTCCCCGCTCCAGTTCGAAATCACCCTGCTCGAGTTCAAAACCCGCGCCGAGGTGATGGAAGCCCAGCAAATGATGCAAATGCAGCAGATGATGCAGCAGCAGCAGGGCCAGCAGCAAGGTCCACCGCCCGTCCAGCCTTGAGCTGATTTGGGAGGGCGCGCTGCTCGCGTTGGGCAGGGCTTTGCGCTTTTGATCTCATTTGGGCGAAGAAGAGCGCAAAAGCGCCTCTCCCGCCAGATGCCCTGTGGGTGAACCCACGCACCTCGTCATCCTCGCGAAGGCGGGGATCCAGTCGCAACGATGCAAATCCTTACAAGATTGCAATTATGACCGACTGGGCGTCGCTTAAGTGACACCCCCGGTCAAACTCATCCGCAGTCCCAGCTTCCGGTCACCCGCCGGCCGTCACCCTCGAACGCGAGGGCCGGCAGCGGAGATAAATCCCATCGCAACGCGCCAGATCATGAGCCGTTGGTCCGCGAAGCTGGCCTAGCCTGGTCGAGTTCCACTCCTAGTCCCGGTTCCCAGCCATGCGCCGACTGGATCCCCGCGTTCGCGAGGATGACGAAGTGAGGGCCTCCGCGTGTGCAAGGATGACGAAGGGTGAAGATGCCCGATGGGTCACCGCATTCGCGAGGATGCATGTTGCAGGGGATCTATCAGGTGGGGCCAGCAGACGCGGCGTCTCGCTCTTCGACCGACCAGCAATCGGTCCAGCTCAACCCTCTTTGGCCGCCACGCGCTTCTTCGCACGCTCTTCCAGCATCACTTTGATCATCGCCAGCATCGGGTCAGCCAGCGCCAGCCCCAATATGCCGAACAAGCTCCCGAACATGATCTGCGCTCCCAGCACCAGCGCGGGCGGGATGTTCACCGCGTGGCGCGCCACGCTTGGCGTGATGAGGTAGCTC
>CAMLFF010000190.1 GCA_946479185.1 uncultured Sphingobium sp. | reverse complement strand
CGCAATGTCATCTCGGATCTGATGGCTCTGCGCGACACGGGCGCGGAAGAAACGCCGCATGGCGAGGCGATCGACGAGGCGATCAGTCGGCAAATTGCATTGCTGTGGCAGACGCGACCCCTGCGACGCGAGCGGCTGTTCGTGCGCGATGAGATCGACAATGCGCTCTCCTATTTCCGCGACATTTTCATGCCCGTGCTTCCGAGCCTTTATGCGCGGTGGGACAAGGTGCTGGGCCAGCGCGTGCCCGGATTTTTGCGGCTGGGCACATGGATTGGCGGGGACCGTGATGGCAACCCCTTCGTGCAGGCGTATCAGCTGCGCCTGGCGCTTGGCCGCGCCGGCGGATCTGTCCTGCGCTATTATATGGACGCGCTGCACGAGCTTGGCGCGCAACTCTCCATCTCCAGTGAGCTGGCGGCGATTCCCGCTGCTGTGCGCGATCTTGCAGCCGCCAGCGGCGACGAAGCGCCAAGCCGCCGTGATGAGCCATATCGCCGCGCGATTGCCGGCATTTATGCGCGGGTGGCGGCCAATTATGAGGCACTGACCGGGCAAGCTGCACCCCGCGCGCCGCGCATGAAGGGCGAGCCATATCCCGATGCGGCAGCCCTGCGCGCAGACTTGGCCACCCTGGGTCGCGGGCTCTCGGTCGAGGGCAATGGGACGCTGGGCAGCGGCGGCGGGCTCGCGCGGCTAATCCGTGCGGTCGAGCTGTTCGGATTCCACCTCGCCACGCTCGACATGCGCCAGAACAGCGCGATCCATGAGCGGGTCGTGGCCGAGTTGCTCAAGGCGGCGGGCGTCGAGCCGGACTATCTGGCGCTGGATGAAGAGGCCCGCGTTGCATTGCTGCGCAAAGAACTCGCCAGCAATCGCCCGCTCGGCTCACGCTTCGCGCAATATAGCGAGGAGACGACTTCCGAGCTCGCCATCGCGCAGGCCGCAGCCGAGGCACATCGCAAATATGGCGCGGCGTCGATCACCCATTATCTGATTTCCAAGGCCGAGAGCGTGTCGGACATGCTGGAGGTCAATATCATTCTCAAGGAAGCCGGGCTGTGGCGCGCGCCGGAGGGTGAAGAGCCAGCATGGGCGCCGATCATGGCGGTGCCGCTTTTCGAGACGATTGCCGATCTTGAGATGGCGCCCAAGATCATGGGTGATTATTTTGCGCTGCCGGAGATTGGCGCGGTTGCGCGCGCGCGCGGCCATCAGGAAGTGATGATCGGCTACTCCGATTCCAACAAGGATGGCGGCTATCTCACCTCCACCTGGGGTCTGTATGAGGCCAGCCTCGCGCTGACGCCTGTGTTCGAGCAGGCAGGCGTGGCGATGCAGCTGTTCCACGGGCGTGGCGGCGCGGTCGGGCGCGGTGGCGGGTCCTCCTTTGCCGCCATTCAAGCGCAGCCGCCGGGCACGGTGCAGGGGCGCATCCGCATCACCGAGCAGGGTGAGGTCATCGCTGCCAAATATGGCACGCAGGAAAGCGCGCGGGTCAATCTGGAGGCCGTGACGAGCGCCGCGCTGTTGGCCAGCCTTGAGCCTGAGCGCCTGTCTAATGCGGACAATGCACGGTTCAAGGCGGCAATGGACCGCATCTCGTCACTCGCCTTCCGCTCCTATCGCGAGCTGGTTTACGAGACCGATGGCTTCCGCGAGTTCTTCCGCGAGATGACGCCGATTCAGGAGATTAGCGGCCTCAAGATCGGCTCGCGCCCCGCCAGCCGCACGAAGAGCAACCGCATCGAGGATCTGCGCGCGATCCCCTGGGTCTTCTCATGGGCGCAGGCGCGGGTGATGCTGCCGGGCTGGTATGGCGTGGGACAGGCGCTCAAGGATTTTGGCGACGATGCGCTGCTCAAGGACATGGCACAGGCCTGGCCTTTCTTCCGCGCGAGCATGGCCAATATGGAGATGGTGCTAGCCAAGTCCGATCTGGAGATTGCCGCGCATTATCTGCCGCTGGTCGAAGACCGGGTGAAGGGCGATGCGATCTTCGGGCGCATCCGCGAGGGCTGGGATCAGGCGCATGACATGCTGCTGATGGCGACCGGCCAGCGCTATTTGCTGGCGGATAACCCCGCGCTCGATGCCTCGATCCGGCTGCGGCTGCCCTATATCGAGCCGCTGAATATGCTGCAGGTGGAACTGCTCAAGCGGCATCGGGCGGGGGAAACGGATCCGCGCATCCGTGAGGGGATTGAGCTGTCGATCAATGCGATTGCGACGGCGTTGCGGAATAGTGGGTGACGTGGTGCGGGTGAAATTTGACAGCATCGCGGGCGTTGCTCCCCTCCTCTTCAGAGGAGGGGCCGGGGGTGGTGGCGATGCGCACGCATCGCACGAACCAACTAGACGCCGACGTTGTCGCACCACCCCAACCCCTCCTCTGAAGAGGAGGGGCTTATTGCTGCTCTCAAACTTGAAGCGTAAGCAATCCCACAAATGAAAACGGCCGGGAATTACCCCGGCCGCTCCATAATTATTTGCTCTGATCAGATCAGAACTTGGCGACAACGCCGACCATTGGACGGAAGCTGTGGAAATCGCCACGGGTATCAACCTGTGCACGCAGACGCAGATTGCTCGTGTCTGCGGTGCTGCTCAGGTCCGCCGTGGAGAGCTCAACGCCCATGCCATAGGTGGTGCCGTTATAGTGACGGTCGGTGTTCACGGGTGGGAACACGTCGCTGTCGAACTTGGTCCACTGGTAGCCGACCTTGGCGAAGAACATGCTGTCCTTGCCTGCCTTGAGGCCGAGACGACCAGCTGCGCCATATTCCCAATCGATGTCACGTGAGACACCCTTGGCTGCGCTGCCTTCTGCACCGATCACGATCGGGCCGAGGTCATAGTTCAGGCCAGCAACGCCCTCGATGACCCAACCGCGGTAACCGCTTGGTGGCGAACCGTTATACTGATCATTGTCGAAATCGTGCAGGCCACCCATCACGCCGACATAGGGCTGGAGACCACGAGCTTCCTGAGCCATCGCGGGGGCGGCAATGCCAGCCGCAAGCGCAACGGCGAGGGTGAGAGGAAGAGCTTTCATAACATAGAACCTTTTATTGATTGAAGCGGGCGGTGTGCCCTGCATTCGCGATCAATCTTCGTCGATCACATCGCTAAAATAGGTTCTCCCCCTGAACAGTTCCAGAATGGATTGTGGCGAAAAGATGATAAAGCCCTGCTGTGTCATTATGGTGACACTGCAGGGCCATTCATTTTCGGTTCAGTTCTACTTGAACGTTGTTGAAGCTCTACTTTAAGTTGAGCATCTCAACAATTTCTATTCGACTGACGTTCGCTTCAGCTCACCGTCGCTTTAACGATTTTGCCGGGCTTCGCTGGCGGCTCACCCTTTGGCAGCGCGTCGACATGCTCCATACCCTCGGTCACAACGCCCCAGGCAGTATATTGGCGATCGAGGAACGTCGCATCGTCAAAGCAGATGAAGAACTGGCTGTTCGCGCTGTTCGGGTTGCTGCTGCGCGCCATTGAGCAGACGCCGCGCACATGCGGCTCTGCATTGAACTCGGCCTTGATGTCGGGAAGCTTGGAGCCGCCCATGCCGGTGCCCGTTGGATCGCCGCCCTGCGCCATGAAGCCGGGGATCACGCGGTGGAACACCACGCCATCATAAAAGCCTTCCTTTGCGAGCGTCGTAATGCGCTCAACATGGCCCGGCGCCAGATCGGGACGAAGCTGGATGACGACATCGCCGGTTTCCAGCGTGAGAGTGAGTGTTTGATCGGTCATAAGGGAAACGCTCCTTTTCATTCGCGCGCCTGAACATGGAGGTAGAGGGCAGGCGCGGTGGATAGTGCGCCCCCTATAGTGGCAGAACGCGCCAAGGAAAGGCCCGTGCTTGTTGCATTCGGCAAGCGCATGGGCAAAAGGGGCAAGCGGATGGTGGCCAAGGGGGCCGCGCGCGGACAGGAGACGCTTGATGAGCGAGACCGAGACCGCCGTGCCTCTGCGCGAGCAATCTCCCCCACCTGAGCATGAGTTCGATCTGCCCGCCGAGACCAATCTCGATGAGGATGACCGGCTGAGGCCAATGTTCGTCTCTGCCGTGCTGGCGGCGGTGGAGGATGGCGACTTCGCAGCTGTGCGCGCGCTCGTCGAACCGCTGCACCCGGCTGACATTGCCGATCTCATCGAGCTGGCGCCAGAAGACCGTCGCGCAGACGTGGCCGTGGCGCTCGGTGATCTGCTGAGCGCGGAAGTCCTCTCCGAGCTCAATGATTATGTGCGCGACAAGATCGTCGATGCATTGGAGCCGCGCCAGCTGGCCGAACTGGCCGCCGAGCTGGACACTGATGACGCCGTCGCGATCATCGAGGATATGGATGAGGAGGACCAGCAAGCGGTCCTTCAGGAGATGGGGCCGGAGGATCGCGCCGCCATCGAGAGCGCACTGGCCTTCCCCGAGGAATCCGCCGGGCGCCTCATGCAGCGCGATCTGGTTGCGGTGCCGGAATATTGGAGCGTCGGCCAGACCATCGATTATCTGCGCGAGACGGTCGATCTCACATCCGACTTTTGGGAAATCTATGTCGTCGATGCGACGCATAAGCCGATTGGCACCTGCCAGCTAAGCTGGATTCTGCGTTGCCCGCGCGAGATTGGCGTGAGCGATGTGATGAAGCGCGAGCAGACGCTCATTCCGGTCGATATGGATCAGGAAGAAGTGGCGCTGCGCTTCCAGAAATATGCTTTGATCTCGGCTGCCGTTATCGATCCTTCCGGGCGGCTGGTCGGCATGATCACTGTCGATGACGTGGTGCACATCATTCAGGAAGAGGCGGGCGAGGATATCCTGCGCCTGTCCGGTGCTGGCGATGGCGACATTAACGAGCCAATCATGGAAAGTTACAAGGCGCGCGTGCGCTGGCTGCTTTCCAATCTGCTCACGGCGCTGGTTGCGACATCCATCATTGCGAGCTTTGAAGCCACCATCGCGCATATGGTCGTGCTGGCAGCGCTCATGCCGATCGTGGCGGGCGTGGGCGGCAATGCGGGCAGCCAGACGATGGCGGTGACGGTGCGCGCGCTTGCGACCAACCAGATTACCGCCTCCAATATGTGGCGCACGGTGCTGCGGGAGATGCGGGTGGCGCTGCTGAACGGCGTGACCGTGGCTATCGTGCTGGGCGTTGGTGTGAGCCTGTTCTTTGGCGACACGCATTTGGGCGGTGTGATTGCGGCGGCGATGGTGGTGAACATCATGACGGCGGGCTTTGCAGGCGCTGCGGTGCCGCTGATCTTCGAGCGGTTCAATATTGATCCGGCGGTGGCGTCTTCCATCTTCGTGACAATGATTACGGACTCGATGGGCTTTCTCGCGTTTCTTGGGCTCGCCACAATGTCTGGCCTGGCGGGCTAAAGCGCGGGCCGATGCGACGGGCCGTTCTGGCCTTGCATCGCGCTCCGGGCTAGGAGAACGCAATGCCGCTCCACATGACCAAAATCGCGTTTCAGGCTGAAAGTGCGCAGACTCTGCGCGCCTGGCTGGAGAGCCATGGGGATGATGGCGAGGCGCGGCTGACCACACGCTATCTGCCCACGCGGCAGGCCGAGATGGTGGGTGGGTCGCTTTATTGGATTCTTGCAAATCAGATCATCGGCCGCAGCCCCATCCTCGGTTTTGCGGTGAAGCCTGATGGCAAGCACTGGATTCGGCTCGCACCGACGCTCATTCCGGTGATCCCGCGAACCAAGCGCGCGCATCAGGGGTGGCGCTATCTCACCGATGAGGATTCGCCTGCCGATCTGGATGGCGCGAGCGAGGGTGATTTGATGCCGGGGCGGATGGCGGCGGAATTGAGCAAGCTTGGCCTGCTTTGAGGGTGGTGTGGGCAATCCGTAACACCATAGTACGACGTCACCCCGGATCAGGTCCGGGGTGACGTAGTTTCGGAAGGCGAGGGTGTTGGCGAGCTTGAGGTTTAGTTGACTGGCCTCAGTCCCGCGCAGGCAGCAGCAGGCTCGCGTCACCATAGCTGTAGAAGCGATAACCATCGGCAATGGCGTGCCCATAAGCTGCCTGCATCCGCTCCGTACCCATCAAGGCGCTCACCAGCATGAACAGGGTCGAGCGCGGCAAGTGGAAATTGGTCATCAGGCCATCAATCGCGCGGAAGCGATAGCCCGGCGTGATGAAGATGCGCGTCTCGTCCTTAAAGGGTGCGATCATGCCATCCTCGCCCGTCGCGCTTTCCAGCAGGCGCAGGCTCGTGGTGCCGACTGCGATGAGCCGACCGCCATTGGCGCGCACGGCGTTGAGGCGATCTGCGGTGGCCGCGTCGATCCGCCCCCATTCGGCGTGCATGCGATGCTCTTGGGTGTCGTCCGCCTTGACCGGCAGGAAGGTGCCTGCGCCGACATGCAGCGTTAGCATGGCATGGGCGATCCCCGCTG
>CAMLFF010000189.1 GCA_946479185.1 uncultured Sphingobium sp. | reverse complement strand
GGCAAGGTCAAGCCAGCTATCGACATCGAAATCGAGAATGGCCAAGGCGGCGGTCGGGAATTTGACTGCAACGCTGTCCCTCAATTCGGAGCGGCGACCTTCCGGCGCGGATGCGAGAATGAAATCCTCAAGGCCGGGGCTATGCGCGACCAGCAAGAGGCTGTCGTCATCATCGCTGGCTTCTGCAGCGACCTCGGCCAGAGTCGTGGCGGGGGCAAGATACAGCCGTAAATCGAACGACGGCGTCGGGCTGTCCCCATAAGCTTCGCAAAACTGAGCGAGCGTCTCTTTCACGCGCACGGCGGGGGAGGCGACGATCGCGTCAAATTCAAGCTGCTGCGTGGCTGCCCACCGGCCCATCACCGCAGCGGCGCGATAACCCCGGCCGTTGAGGCCCCGGTCGAAATCGCGCAAATTGGAATCACCCCAGTCCGATTTCGCATGGCGCAGGATAATGATCGTCTTCATTCCGGTCTGACTATCCCGCTCTCATCTAAGACTTCAACCGCTCCCTGCCTCATTTTTGCGGCAGAACCAAGTCGCGAGCGCACCCGTGCGATGGCCTCGTCCAGTGTCACGCGCGAAATCGGCACGTCTGCCGGGAAGGCATCGAGCAAGCGGCTGGGCATGGCGGCGGAGAGAATGACGAACTGCCCCTGATCGTCACTGCGCCGGATCAGCCGACCGAAGGCCTGCGCCAGACGCGCGCGGACGAGCCGGTCCTCATAAGCCGTGGGCGAGCCGCTGGCGGCGCGCCGCGCTGCGCCCAGCACGGATGGCTTGGACCAGGGCACGCCCTCCATCACGACGAGCCGCAGCGACTCGCCCGGCACATCGATCCCGTCGCGCAGCGCATCCGTGCCGAGCAGGGATGCGCGCGGATCATCACGGAACATATCGATCAAGGTCGAGGGATCGAACGGATCGACATGCTGGGCATAAAGCGGCAATCCAGCCCGTGCGAGCCGGTCGGCGATGCGGGCCTGCACGGTGCGCAAGCGGCGGATCGCAGTGAACAGGCCGAGCGTGCCGCCCCCGGCGGTCTCGATCAGGCGCGCATAGGCGCCCGCAAGCGCTGCCATGTCCCCGCGCTTGATGTCGGTGACGATTAGCACTTCGCTTTGCCGCGCATAATCGAAGGGGCTCGTCACCTCGAACCAGCGTGAATTGCCCTCAAGATGATGCACGCCGCTGCGCTGCATCGCCGTTTCCGTGTCCCCGCCTGAGCGGAGCGTGGCGGAGGTGACGAGCACGCCATGCGCGGGCCGCAGCACGACGTCGGCAAGGGGCTTGGTCGGGTCCAGCCAATGGCGGTGGAGGCCGATGTCATATTCGCGCCCCTCGGCCCGGTCGACGGTGAGCCAGTCGACAAAGCGCGGGTCTGGCGCATTGCCGACCCGCAGCAGCAGCGCGATCCAGTTCATCAGCAGATCGGTGCGCCAGCCCAGCGCAGAGATTGCGCCATCGATCCGCGCGCGCGCTGCGCTATCCAGCCAGTCCGGGGCAAGCTCGATGACGGCGACGAGCCGCTTGCCCAGCTTTTGCAGCGGCGCCAGCAGCGCTTCGAGCGCGCGCGCCGCTTGTGTTGCAGCCTCGATTAGCGGCCCATCGGCGATGGCAAGATCAAGCTCCAGCCCATAGCCGGGGTCGGCCTCGCCTCCAGCCCGTTCAGCCTGCGCGTAAACCGTCTCGCGCACGGCGGCGAGCATCCGCTCCAGCGAGCCCGCAGGCTCATGCTCCTGAACGCGCCGTAGCCACTCATCGCCGGGCAACGCCCGCGCCGCCTCACGCGCATCTTCGATCGCCTCTGCGCCCTCATCATCATAGCTGGCAACGTCAGACAGCCGCGCAGCAAGACCGCGCCTGCGTCCCTTGCGCTCCGTCTCGGGCCCGATCACCCAGCGCCGCAGCTCTATCGCCTCGCGGCCCGTTAGCGCCGCGGCAAAGGTGGAATCCGCCGCATCGAACAGGTGATGTCCCTCGTCGAAGATGATCCGCGTCGGTGCGCCCTGGACCTCTCGTCCGCGCGCAGCGTTGATCATCACAAGCGCATGGTTGGCGATCACAATGTCGGCGCCCTGGCTCATGCGTGTGGCGCGCTCGATGAAGCAGGTGCGGAAATGCGGGCAGCCTGCATAGATGCACTCGCCGCGCCGGTCGGTCAGCGCCGTTGCGCCCGCACGGCGGAAGAGCGCGGGCAGCCAGCCGGGCATGTCTCCGCCCACCATATCGCCATCGCGCGAATAGGCCGCCCAGCGCGCCACGAATTGTGCAAACACGGCAGCGCGCCCGGCAAATCCGCCTTGCAGCGCATCTTCCAGATTGAGCAGGCAGAGATAATTTTCACGGCCCTTGCGGATCACCACATGCTTTCGGAAGGCTTCATCATTGGGATAATGCCGCCGTGTTTCGCGATCGAGCTGGCGTTGCAGCGCCTTGGTGTAAGTGGAAATCCACACCGTGCCGCCCGATTGCTCTGCCCACAGCGTGGCCGGGGCTAGATAGCCCAGCGTCTTGCCAATGCCCGTGCCCGCCTGCGCCAGCACCATATTGGGCATGTCCTTGCCCAATCGGGGTGCAAAGCTGTTGGCGGCGGCGCCTGCGAAATCGCGCTGGCCGTCCCGCGTCTCTGCACCCGCGCCTGTCAGCGTGCCCAGCCGGGCGAACACCTCGCCATCTTTGAGCGACACAGGGCTTGGCTGCGGACGGGGCGGTTGATCTTCCCACTGCTGGAGGCGACTGAACAGCCAGCGCTCCGCCGTTGCAGGCGTGGTGATGCGCCCGCGCAGCAGCGGCGCCCAGCTCCAGCGTAGCCGCTCAAGCTGAGTAAGGCTCGTCCATGCGCCCTCGCGCTCCGCCCAATCGGGACGCTGGGTCCAATCGAGCATCGTCGCCGCCAGCCGGGGGAGAAGCGCTGCACAGTCCGCGTCATTGTCTGGCGGCGCGATATCGAGGGCGCGGGCTAGCCCCGCTACGGTCGGAATGACGAATTGCGCGGGGAAAAGGAATGCGAAGAGCTCCAGCAGATCAAGGCCTGAGAGGTCCGCATAGCCAAGGCGTGATCCAAGCAGTGGCGCGTTCACCATCAGCAGCGGGCTGCCGGACGCCCGCGCTAAGGCCTCACCGCGCGCCAGCGTGATGGTTTCGCTTCCTCGCCCATCCGCGAGCCAGATGCCCGCATGGCTGGCATGAAGCGCGGATGGCAGATTGGGCAGAGGTGGGGGAGGCGACGACACAGGCCCGCCATAGCGCGCTCGGGCACGCAGGGGAACGGTTCGTGAACGTATTTATCGAGACGTTGTGGAATATCGCGCCCGCTCGGCGCGTTACCTGCCGATCGTCTTCTTGAAGTCCGGCATCAGAACTTCCCAAAACTCGAAATTATCTTCGAACAAGGCGCGGCTCATGCCGCCATCGTCGAGGTCCACGTCCATTTCGACCACCGGATCCTTGTCCGCGTCGATATAGGCGCGGCCAAAGCGGTTTTCCTTATTCCATTCGTTCATGGTCTCGATGGAGACCTCCCCATCGGATTTGAATCCGGCGTAAAACTGGATCGTCTGGCAGGCCCGGTTTTTGGTGCAGCCATAAAAGAGAATGATGAATTTCGATCCGTCCATCGCGCTGCGGATCATTGGATCGCCATCGTCATTCTTCGTCAGTTCGGCCTGATAGCCCTTGGCCTGAAGCACTGTGACGAGCGAGGCTGGATCGGCGGCGGACACCATCTGCGCGGAGGCAGGCATCGCGAGCGTTGCTAGAATGGCGGCGGCGGCCATCGACATGATCCTGAGCATGAACAATTTTCCCTTCGTGGCGCCCAGTCACGGCGCGCCGATGGGCGATAGCCACAGCATCGATGCAGCGCAACTGATGTGGACGGCCTAACCGATGCCGATCAGCGCCGCGGTCTTCATCGCTGTCAGTTGGTTCGCCGACCGAACTCGCGTGCGCCTGCGCGGGCCTGCATCGGTGCGAACGCCATTTGCGTGCCCGTCGAAACATTGCCCGGCAAACTGGAGGTTCGCGCCACCAGCAGGCGCTCATAAAGCGGCCCGTCGGTCAGCGGGTAGGGGAAGCTGATGCCCATGCGGTCGACTTCCGCCCAGCGACACTGCGCGTAAACGGTCTGCCCCATATATTCGATCTGGACGTTCGTGCCGACAGAAAGAGAGCATCCGGTAATCTGCGCGCCGCGCTCGGAAAGGTCGACAAGTGCGGCCTCGAGCGAATCGAGTACGGTGGTGATGACCACTGGAATGTCGACATTTATCCGTGGCGACCGTTGAATATGTGCGTCCATTTGGGCCCCCGCCCTCCTGTTCAGTCTCTGACTCTCGTTGTTGGAAAAGAGAGCTTCTTCCAGAGTTATGACATGAATTGGTAAATATCTGGTGAATGCGCTCGTTTCATCGCAAAACGCTCATGGCATTTGGGGTTGTTGCTCACGCCGCCTTGCCGCTAGAGCGCCATTCATGACCAACATCGACCATGACGCCGAACTGCGCGCAGCCGCGAGAACCTCCAAGGCCTGGCCCTATGAGGAGGGGCGCAAGCTCCTCAAGCGCTATCCGCAGGGCAAGCCGGGCAGCGCGCCGGTGCTGTTCGAGACCGGCTATGGTCCGTCGGGTCTGCCGCACATTGGCACCTTCAACGAGGTGCAGCGCACGACGATGGTGCGCAACGCCTTTGAGGAACTGACCGGCGCGCCCACGCGGCTGATCGCCTTCAGCGATGATATGGACGGCCTGCGCAAGGTGCCGGACAATGTGCCCAATCAGGCGATGCTGACCGCGCATCTCGGCAAGCCGCTCACGCAGGTGCCCGATCCTTTCGGCGAGCATGAGAGCTTTGCCCATCATAACAATGCGCTGCTATGCGCCTTCCTCGATCGCTACGGCTTCGAGTATGAGTTCGTCTCCTCGACGGACAAATATCGCGGTGGCGAATTCGACGAGGCGTTGCGCAATGTGCTGCGCAATTATCAGGCGATCATGGACATCATGCTGCCAACGCTGCGCAAGGAGCGGCAGGCGACTTACTCGCCTGTGCTGCCGATCAGCCCCAAGAGCGGCATCGTGCTGCAAGTGCCGATCGAGGTGATCGACGCGCAGGCTGGCCTTGTACGTTTTGTCGATGAAGGCGAGACGATTGAGCAATCCATTCTTTCAGGCGGCGCCAAGCTGCAATGGAAAGTCGATTGGGCAATGCGCTGGGTGGCGCTCGGCGTCGATTATGAGATGGCCGGCAAGGATCTGATCGACAGCGTCACGCAAAGCTCCAAGATCGCGCGCGCGCTCGGCGGGCGGCCGCCCGAGGGCTTCAATTATGAGATGTTCCTGGACGAGAAGGGGGAGAAAATCTCCAAGTCCAAGGGCAATGGCCTCGGCATCGATCAGTGGCTCACTTATGGATCGGAAGAGAGCCTCGCTTTCTACATCTATCGCGAGCCCAAGGCGGCGAAGTCACTGCACATTGGCGTCATCCCGCGCGCAGTGGATGAGTATGAGCAGTTCCGCAGCAATTATGCGAGCCAGCCGGTGGATAAGCGGCTCGGCAATCCCGTGCATCACGTGCATGGCGGCAAGGTGCCGCAGGATGCGCTGCCGGTCACTTATGGGCTGCTGCTTAACCTCGTCGGCGTGATGGGCGCTGATGCGACGGAAGCCCAAGTCTGGGCGTATCTTCGCAATTATGCGCCGGACGTGACGGTGGAGGAGTATCCACGCCTCGCCGGTCTGGTGCGCAATGCGCTCGCTTACAACCGCGACTTCATTGCCCCCACGCTCAAGCGCCGCGCGCCGAGCGAGAATGAGGCGATGGCGCTGCGGGAGCTGGATGCGCAGATCGCCGCCTTGGCCGAGGATGCAACGCCTGAGGAAATCCAGAACATCGTTTACGCCATCGGCAAGGACCCGCATTATGGGTTCGAGCAGCTGCGTGACTGGTTCAAGGCGCTGTATGAGACGCTGCTGGGCGCCGAGCAAGGCCCGCGCATGGGCAGCTTCATTGCGCTTTATGGGATTGAGAACAGCCGCAAGCTGATTGACGAGGCGCTGCGTTTGGCCGCTGACTGAGTCTCATCTTGGATGGGCGCAGGCCTGGCCTTATAGACCAGCGTCATTGCCGCGAACGCGGTAATCCAGGCCAACCTTGCCGCCCTGCGCTGTCGCTGACCGTCGCATGGGTCCCCCCCGTTCGCGAGGACGACGTGGATTGGCCCCCTACTTCCCCGTCCAAACGGGCGGGCGCTTCTCGATGAAGGCGGCCATGCCCTCGGCCTTGTCGTCCGTGGAGGCGAGGAGCTGGAAGATGCGGCGCTCGTTGGTGAGGCCTTGAGCGAGCGGTGTTTCCAGCGCTAGGTTGACCATTTCCTTGTTCGCAATGGCGGCGAGTGGGGGCATCCCGGCAATGGCTTGCGCGGTCT
>CAMLFF010000188.1 GCA_946479185.1 uncultured Sphingobium sp. | reverse complement strand
CAGAACGGCTGCGACCATCGCTGCACCTTCTGCGTCATTCCCTTTGGGCGCGGGCCGAGCCGATCGGTGCCAGCAGGCGCGATTGTGGATCAGGTGCGCGCGCTCGTCGATCAGGGCGTGCAGGAGATTGTGCTCACGGGCGTGGATGTGACGAGCTATGGGCCAGATCTACCGGGCAGCCCGACGCTGGGCACTCTGGTGGAGCGCATCGTGCGGCTGGTGCCGGATTTGCAGCGGCTGCGCCTCTCCTCGCTCGATGGCATCGAGATTGACGACCAGTTGTTTGAGCTGATGACAGGCGAGCCTCGGGTGATGCCGCATGTGCACCTCTCCTTGCAGGCGGGCGACGACATGATTCTCAAGCGCATGAAGCGCCGCCATAGCCGCGCCCAGGCGGTGGAGCTTGCGCAGCGGCTGCATGAGCAGCGGCCGGAGATTGCGATTGGCGCGGATATTATCGCGGGCTTCCCGACCGAGGATGAGGCGATGTTTGCAAACAGCCTCGCCATCGTGAAGGAATGCGGCATCGTGCATGGGCATATCTTCCCCTATTCGCCGCGCGAGGGCACGCCTGCCGCGCGGATGCCGCAAGTGGCGCATGGCCTCATCCGCGAGCGAGCAGCACGGTTACGCGAGGCCTGCACCGATGAGCGCAGGCGCTGGCTCGCCTCGCTTGTGGGCACGGAGCAGCGCGTGCTGGTCGAGACGAGCGGCCTTGCAGGACATGCCGAAAATTTCGCACCCGTGCGCTTCACCAGTCCGCAAAGTGTCGGCGCAATCGTGACGAGCCGCATCACGGGACTTGAGGCGGACGCGCTCATCGCGCATGGACGCGCACATGACTGACACATCCTGGCGCGACCGCCTGTTCGGCGGCTTTAAGCGCACATCTGATCGGCTCGGCGAAAGCCTCTCTGGCGTTTTCGCGAAGGCGGCGCTGGACGAGCAGACGCTCGATGAGCTGGAAGAAGCGCTCTACACGACGGACATTGGCCCGGCGATGGCCGCCCGCATCCGCAATCGATTGGCCGAAGGGCGCTTCAACAAGGAGCTAACGGAGGAGTATCTGCGCGAGATATTGGCCGAGGAAATCGAGAAGGTGCTGGTGCCGGTCGCCAAGCCAATCGAGATCGAGGCCTTCCCGCGCCCTCAGGTAATCCTCGTGATCGGCGTGAATGGCTCGGGCAAGACGACCACCATCGCCAAGCTTGCGCATCAGTTTATCGAGCAGGATTATGGCGTGATGCTGGCGGCGGGCGATACGTTTCGCGCCGCTGCCATCGGCCAGCTCAAGGTGTGGGCGGACCGGCTTGGCGTTCCAATCGTCTCCGGGCCGGAAGGCGGCGATGCGGCTGGTGTCGTGTTCGACGCTGTGAAGCAGGCGACGGCGCAGGGCATCGACATTTTGATCGTCGATACCGCAGGACGGCTCCAGAACAAGCGCGAGCTGATGGATGAGCTCGCCAAGATCAAGCGCGTGCTCAGCCGCCTGAACCCGGCGGCGCCGCATGATGTGGTGCTGGTGCTGGATGCGACGACCGGCCAGAATGCGCTCTCGCAAATCGAGATCTTTCGCGATGTTGCCAATGTTACCGGCCTTGTGATGACCAAGCTGGATGGCACGGCGCGCGGCGGCGTGTTGGTTGCGGCGGCTGAGAAATTCGGCCTGCCCATTCACGCCATCGGTGTTGGCGAGAAGATCGACGATCTGCGCCCCTTTGACCCCGCCGAGCTGGCTCGCGCCATTGCAGGAGCCGCTTATGCACGCTGACGACACCTCAAAGCCCGGCGTCGACGCCACAATCGATGGCGGTCCTGTCGCACCTGGCCCCAAAGGTGAAAGCTGGCTGCCGATGGCGCTGGATTTCGGGCCACTGCTCACCTTCTTCATCGCCACCAAATTCATCGGCATGTTTGCGGGCACAGCCTTCTTCATGGCCGCCATCGCGATTGCCGTGGTGGTGAGCAAGTGGCGGCTGGGCAAAGTCTCGCCGATGCTCTGGCTCTCGGCAATTCTCGTGCTGTTTTTTGGTGCGCTGACGCTCTATTTCCATGACCCGGCCTTCATCCAGCTCAAGCCGACGATCATTTATGCCTTTTTTGCGGTGATGCTGCTGGGTGGCTGGATGCGCGGCAAGCCGCTGCTGCGCTACCTGCTGCAATCAGCCTATAGCGGGCTCTCGCAGGAGGGCTGGCTCAAGCTCTCGCGCAATTGGGGGCTGTTTTTCGCCGCGCTCGGCGTCGCGAACGAGATCATGCGGGCGGCGCTCGATTTCGATACCTGGCTGATCATCAAGGTGTGGGGCGTCACCATCGTCTCCATGCTGTTCGCGATGGCCAATCTGCCGATGCTGATGAAGCATGGTCTCGATCTAGGCGACAAGGGCGCCGAGAAGAAAGCCGATGACGCGCAAGCAATTTGACCAATCGCGATTGTTACAGCCCCGTTACGAAACGACCTTGCCTCTCGCGCATTAATTTGTCACTTCACCACCAAGGGATTAGCCCTGAAAGTGACCAAAACGGCGTTGGCAATGTCCCCTAAAATCCTGTTCCTTCAACAATTCCTCCGCCATCCCCGCATGGTCGGCTCGGTCATCCCTACATCTGGCACCGCCATCAATGCCCTGCTCGATCCGGTGGCATGGCATGATGTGAGATGCGTTGTGGAATATGGCCCAGGAACCGGCGTGTTCACACGCGGCATCCTCAAGCGGATGCCACGCAATGCGCGCCTGATCGCGATCGACACCAATCCATTGTTCATTGAGCATTTGCGCGACACGATTGGCGATGAACGGCTGATTTGCGTGGAAGGCTCTGCCGCCGATGTAGAGGCCATCCTCCAAAGCCACGGTTTCGACGCTGCTGACTACATCATTTCCGGATTGCCCTTCTCGACCCTGCCGCCACCTGTTGCCGAGCATATCGCGCAAGCGACTGCCAGGGCAATCCGCTCAGGAGGCAGCTTTCTCGTCTATCAATATTCGCGCTTCGTGCAGCCCCTGCTCGACCGCAATTTTGCGCGAGTCCGGAGCAAAATGGTGTGGCGCTGCGTGCCGCCTGCCCGGCTCTTCTGGGCGCGCAAAGAGGCAGATCGCGCGGCCACCCAGACCATTACCGTCGGCGAAAGTTTAGCCGCCGAGTAACGGTATAATCGAGCACGCCCACCAGCAGGAAATCCACCCACCAGCGAAAGCGGCTCCACGGACTGGACATGGCGGAATAGACCTGACCGTCAATCTCGTGACTTTGCTTCTGTAGGCAATCGACCAGTTCCCGCGCGTGGGCAGCAAACCCCTCGTCCTCCACACGCAGCATCAGTTCCAGATTGATGAACAGGCTTCGCATGTCGAAATTGGCCGAGCCAACATAGACGATATCATCGATCACGATGAGCTTCATATGTAGCTTTTGGGGCAGATATTCGAAGATGCGCACATCTGCGCCAAGCAGACGTCGATAGAGGTGCCGGGCGGCGCCGATGGTAGCCGTATTATCCGATCGCTCCGGCGTGATGAGCCGTGTTTCGCCGCGCTGCGCAATGCTTCTGATGCGGCGCAAGATGCTCGGGCTGGGCGAGAAATAGGCGGCGACCAGATCGAGGCGCTTACTCCTGTTCAGATCATGCTTCACATGCCGCGCCCAGCTATTGAGAAAGCGCGTCGGCCCGCCGATCAGCCAACTGACCTTGGCAGTCCCCGGCTTCCACTCCCGCACCAGACGCCGCAAGTGACGGAAGCGCTGGCCGCGATCGATCGACCAGTGGGCCAGTTCATCGAACCATCCTTCGAGCGTCTTGGCGACGGGGCCATTCACCAGCAATCCCAGATCGCACCAGGCCATGCGCTCGGTGGCGGAGGAGAAATAAAGCAGCTCGCAATTGAAACCACCGATGAGTGCCGAGTGGCCATCGGCAATCGCCATCTTCTGATGATTGCGAATGAGATAGCGCAGGGACCGGCGCGCGCCAAACCAGGCGAAGCGCCCGCCTGCCTGCTTGAGCTGATCGAAAAAGGCCTGCGGTGTTTTGGCCGAGCCAAAGGCATCGACCATCAAGGTCACTTTAACGTGCCGATTACAGGCCTCGATCAAGGCATCCATGATCTCCTGACCACAGGCATCATTGGAAAATATATAATAATAGAGGTCGAGCCGCTGCTTGGCGCCGGCGATCAGCTTGAGCAAAACCCGCAGCCGCTCTTCGCCATCGGGCAGCAGCAGAAGGTCATTGCCTTCAACGACATAGCGCGCAGGTGCCGTGACAGGCGTTTCCTCAGTCCTAGCCATAGCGCCCTCCATGAGCGATCAGGCAGCGCTTGCCAAGCCGCGCAATTCCTTGACTTGTCGCTCATGCGCTGTTAGCGGACACGACTTCCCCTGCCCTACATTTTGCGTTCAGGAGCCAACTATGGCGCGCGTTACCGTCGAAGATTGCATCGACAAGGTGTCCAACCGTTTCGATCTCGTTTTGCTCGCTGCACAGCGCGCACGCGCGATCTCTGGTGGTGCCGAACTGACGGTCGATCGTGACCGTGACAAGAACCCCGTCGTCGCCCTGCGCGAAATCGCCGAAGAGACTGTGCTGCCTGACGAGCTGCAGCATGAGCTGGTCGGTTCGATGCAGAAGATGCAGATCGATGACGATGATACGCCAGACGAGATCGGCTCGCTCGCGCGCTCGGCAGAGGCGCTGCGCCTCACCGCCGCGACGCCGCCGCGCACGCACAATCTTGGCACCGATTACGACGGCTAAGATTCAGGCTAAGCCTGCCGGGCGATAAGCGCGGCAGCGCGATCTTTCAGGATTTGACGGGATGTCCGGCATTGCTCTGCAGTGCCGGATATTTTGTTTTGGGCGCAGGCCTGTCCCGCAAATTGCTGGTGCGGATGAAATCGGCCTGGATGAATGGCTCGACGATGATCCGGATCTTGTCCGACCGGGCCGAGCGGATCGCGATGTTGTAGAAACTGTTCGCAATGACATCGGCGATCTGAACGCCGGCCGAGCGATGGCTTTCGATCATCTGAGCCGATCCGCAGCTGGCCAGCAGCTTCTCGACATTGAGGCGGACGGTCTCCACCGCCATCGCATCATAGCGTCCGGCATCGATGATGACATTGGCGCATTCGCCTGCAATCGGCGTCCACTCGTTGACGAGCTGGGTGAGCAAGGCGACATAAACATCGATATCGTCAGGGCGCGGTCCGCTACGCTGCGGATCATCATGCACGATGCAGACCTGGGCACGACCGCCGAAACGCTGGAATAGCTCGAAGAAGAAGGCCCGCTCGATCAGGGCGATGCGGCTGCCCTTAAGCTCTCCGCGAACGCCTGTGACGGATTTGAAGCGATCGAGCAGCTGGAGCGCGGCGTCTGCCTCGATCTCCACGCCGGCCATAATCATAGCGCCTGCGGGCAGGCTACCGCTCTCATCAACGTAGATCGGCATTGCCCCTCCTGATCTTGTTTGATCTTTTAGTCCGCGCTCGAACTCGCCACATCAACCGCATCTTTCCGGGCTTCCGCTTTTTGCGGCTACCTGTGCGAAGGCAGCGGAACCCCGGATCAGGTCCGGGGCGACAGTGTAAGGAAAAAGCGGCGCTTCCGGTTGGGAGCGCCGCTTGTTTAATTGATCAGACGCTCTGGGGCGCCGTATCGCCGAGCGAGCCCTTGCGCTTGCCTGTCCTTGGAATGGACGTTCCTGCAGAAGGCACCGGCGAGAGCTTGACCTTCTCACCCTCGCGAACAAGCTCGCCCTTTTCAATCAACGTCTGGATTTCCTCGCCCGAAAGCGTCTCAAACTCCAGCATCGCATTGGCGAGCAAGTGCAGCTCATTGGCATGTTCGGTCAGCAGATGCTTGGCACGCGCATAACCGGTTTCGACAATCTTGCGAATTTCCTTGTCGATCTTCTGCGCTGTCTCATCGGACATGTGCATGCGCTGGCTCTGCGAATAGCCAAGGAAGGTTTCCCCCTGCGGCTCTTCATATTGCAGCGGGCCCATCTCATCCGACATGCCCCATTGCGTGACCATGTCGCGCGCCAGACGGGTGGCATATTGAATGTCGCTCGATGCGCCGGACGAGACCTTGTCGTAACCGAAGATCACTTCCTCAGCCACGCGGCCACCCATGGCGACCGCGAGGTTGGCGAACATCTTGTCGCGATGATAGCTGTAATTATCCCGCTCCGGCAGACGCATAACCATGCCCAGGGCACGACCGCGAGGGATGATGGTGGCCTTGTGGATAGGGTCAGACGCAGGCTCATGGATCGCGACGATGGCATGACCGGCCTCATGATAGGCCGTCATCTTCTTCTCATCCTCGGTCATCACCATCGAGCGCCGTTCGGCGCCCATCATGACCTTGTCCTTAGCCGCCTCAAACTCGCTCATCGCGACGAGACGCTTGCCACGCCGTGCGG
>CAMLFF010000187.1 GCA_946479185.1 uncultured Sphingobium sp. | reverse complement strand
TGATGCTTCATGGCGGCGTCGTAAATCGCCATCGTTTCGCCAGCATAGCTGGTCATGCCGCCCTCGACACCGTCCAGCATCAGATTCTTGATGCGGATATTGGCGAAGGTGCCGCGCATCATCACTTCATGATGGCCGCGACGCGAGCCATAGCTGTTGAAATCAGCCTGGGCGACCTGATGCTCCTGCAACCACACACCAGCGGGGCTGGAAGCCTTGATGCTGCCAGCCGGCGAGATGTGATCGGTCGTGATCGAATCGCCGAAGATGGCGAGCGGTTTGGCCTCGATGATGTCTGCAACCGGGGCAGGCGTCATCTCCATGCCCTCGAAATAAGGCGGGTTGGCGACATAGGTGCTGCCTGCGCGCCATGTGTAGGTGGCAGAGCCCGTCACGTCGATCGCCTGCCAGCGCGCATCGCCGGTGAAGACGCTTGCGTAACGACTCTGGAACATGTCGCGGGTGAGCGCGCCTTCCATCACCGAGCGCACTTCATCATTGGTTGGCCAAATGTCCTTGAGATAGACGTCCGCGCCATCGCTGCCCTGGCCGATTGGCGTCGCGACGAAATCGGTCGTGACGGTGCCCTTGAGCGCATAAGCGACAACGAGCGGTGGGGAGGCGAGGAAGTTCGCGCGCACATCAGCGCTCACCCGGCCCTCAAAGTTGCGGTTGCCCGAGAGGACCGAGGCCGCGACGATGTCGTTTGCGTTGATCGCCTTGCTGATCGGCTCCGCGAGAGGCCCGCTGTTGCCGATGCAGGTCGTGCAGCCATAGCCGACAAGGTTGAAGCCGACGGCATCGAGATAGGTCTGGAGGCCAGCCTTTTCGAGATAGTCAGTGACCACCTGCGATCCCGGCGCGAGGCTGGTCTTCACCCAGGGCTTGGGCTTGAGGCCCTTCTCGACAGCCTTTTTGGCGACGAGCCCTGCAGCAACCAGCACGCTTGGGTTTGAGGTGTTGGTGCAGCTCGTGATCGCGGCGATGACGACGTCACCATCGCCAATGTCATGTGTGCGGCCTTCAACCGGCACGCGCACGGCGGCGCTCTTTTTGTAAACCTTGGAGAGGTCGTCGTTGAACACATCGTCGACCTGCGTGAGCGCGACCTTGTCCTGCGGGCGCTTGGGGCCTGCGAGGCTGGGCACAACCGAGCCCATGTCCAGCTCCATCGCGTCCGTGAAGATCGGGTCTGCAGCGTCAACATCGAGCCAGAAGCCCTGCTGCTTGGCATAGGCCTCGACGAGCGCGATCTGGTCTTCTTCACGACCGGTGAGGCGCAGATAATCGAGCGTCTTGCCGTCGATGGGGAAGAAGCCGCAAGTCGCGCCATATTCCGGCGCCATGTTGGCGATGGTCGCGCGGTCAGCGAGCGACAATGCGCTCACGCCGGGGCCATAAAACTCCACGAAGCGACCTACAACGCCCTTGGCACGCAGCATCTGCGTGACGGTGAGCACCAGATCGGTGGCGGTGATGCCTTCAGCCAATGTGCCGTTGAGCTTGAAGCCGACGACCTCTGGAATGAGCATGGAGACGGGCTGGCCGAGCATGGCGGCCTCAGCCTCAATGCCGCCAACGCCCCAGCCGAGCACGCCCAGGCCGTTGATCATCGTCGTGTGGCTATCCGTGCCCACGCAGGTGTCGGGATAGGCCACGGTCTCGCCATTGACGTCCGTCGAGGTCCATACCGTCTGCGCGACATGCTCAAGGTTCACCTGATGGCAGATGCCCGTGCCGGGAGGCACGACCTTGAAATTGTCGAGGCTCTTGGAGCCCCATTTGAGGAAGTCATAGCGCTCTGCGTTGCGCTGATATTCCAGCACCACATTGTCTTCGAACGCTTTTGGCGTGCCGAACTCATCCACCATCACCGAGTGATCGATCACGAGATGGACGGGCACCTGCGGGTTGATCTTGCTGGCATCGGCGCCGAGCGCATTCATCGCGTCGCGCATCGCGGCCAGATCGACCACGCAAGGCACGCCGGTGAAATCCTGCATCAGCACGCGCGCGGGGCGATACTGGATTTCGCTATCCGATGCGGTCGGGTTCTTCTGCCAGTCGATGATCGCCTGAACGTCTGCCGTGGTGACGGTCACGCCATCTTCAAAGCGGAGCATATTCTCCAGCAGCACCTTCATGGAGAAGGGCAGGCGCGATACGTCGCCAAGCTTGGCAGCAGCCTTCGCCAGCGAATAATAGATATATTGCTTGCCAGCGACATCTAGCGTGTCGCGCGTGCCGAGCGTGTCCTGTCCGATCGCAGTCATCAGCGGGTCTCCTCATTGTCTGTGTCTGGTGCTCGGCAGCGGGGCAGGCTGAGCATGGTCTGGCGGTGTTAATCCGCCTGTTCGATGGCTGGGGCCATAACGTTTCGGGGCTTTGTGTCAACGGTGCGGCACGGATATGCGCGCCCACGGGACGCGAAGAGAGCGTTTAACGACTATCGCCAAAATGGATTGAGATTGGTTGAAGATCCGGGCTTTCGCTTTCTGAAATCTATAACCGCGCGAAATGCCATCCATAATGGAACAAAAAGAGTTCAAAATGGAATATCGTTAATGCATAAGGAACAAACATAGTACGGGGGAAGTGCCAATGTTTGTGAGCTTTATCGAGCCATTCTCGGATCAAGTCGACACCTCAGCGCGCCACGGAGGGGAGCCCGAGTCGATAGATCGCCCCACCATCCTCGTGCTGGGCGAAGGCGCGCAGGCAAGCTATCTGACGAGACTAGCGGATCGCGCGGGCCTGCATTGCCTTGGCGCCTGCACGCCCCTGGTCGCGCAGAGCCAGCTCGGCTGGTCCTGCCCCGCCGATCACATCCTGCTCGATGTACGCGGCGGCGCGATGCTCGGGGAGATCGATGCGCTGGCAAGCTGGGCCGGGTCCAGTAGAGTGTCAGTTCTGGTGGATCTTGATGGCCTCGATCATGCGCTGGCGGTGCTCGATGGGCCGGGCGTGGAGTATCTTTGCAACCCTGCCGACAGCGAGATTGTGACGCTGCTCGTCATGGCCGGTCTGGCCAAGCCGGGTTCACGCCATCAATTGCATGACGTGACGCGCGACGGCGAGGTCGCGCGGCTGGAGCAGCTCAGTCAGGATGTGCAGCGCTTGGCAGTGACGATTGAGCGGATGAGTGTCGGCTTTGGGCGCGGCTTGCCGGGGAGCGCTGGGGGCGAGGACAGGCCGGAAACCAGCCGCATGGTCGCGCGGACGGAGCAGGGCCTGTCAGTGCGGTCGCTCCGATCGGGCAATGCCCATATCGATACGAACGCAGACGATGCACCCACCCATGCCGAGATTCGGGCGCTCATCAGGGCGCGGCGGATGCGCGATCAATTCTTCCCGACCGATCTGTTCGCCGATCCGGCATGGGACATGATGCTCGACCTGATGGCGGCGCGCCTCGCGGGGCAGCGCGTCTCCGTCTCCAGCCTGTGCATCGCCGCCGCTGTGCCACCTACAACGGCGCTACGCTGGATTCGCCAATTGACCGACCGCGCCATGTTCATGCGGATCGATGATCCGCTCGATGGCCGCCGCGTGTTCATCGATCTCACCGAAGCTGCGACGCAAGCCCTGTTCGGCTGGGTGCGGGCCGTGCGGCGCAATGGCGGGTTGCTCGCCACGGCCTGACGCGAAAAGAGCGATTGGAGCCGGGTCCGGCAAAGGCTTTGCTTGACCCGGCAGGGATTGCGCCGATATGGCGACCCAACCTGATCGCGTCGACCCATGTGTCACGCCGGAGGGGCGATTAGCTCAGTTGGTAGAGCGTCTCGTTTACACCGAGAATGTCGGCGGTTCGAGCCCGTCATCGCCCACCACCCCCTTTTCATGCCCAAGCGAATCGGGAGCGGTTCAGCCATTGCCGCGAGGTAGCGCGCGTAACCTGCCTCAGGCCATTTGTGCGAATCGGCCTTTGCTGAAATCATCGATCGCCTCGCGAATCTCCGACTCCGCATTCATCACGAATGGACCGTAGCCCACGATCGGCTCGGCCAATGGCTCACCCGTAAGGATCAGCAGCGAAGCCTCTGCTGCCGTGTTGATCGCAACCGTGCTACCCGCGCGGTCGAGCAGCAGCATTTGCGCATCGCTCACGGGCTGCACGCCGTTCACGGTCACATCGCCGTCCAACACAACCAGCAGCGTCGTGTGCCCTTCGGGCAGATCCAGGGTCAGATTGGCATTGGCTGTGAGCCGCATGTCCCACACATTGATGGGCGTGAAGGTGCGGGCAGGGCCTTTATGACCTGCATAGTCGCCCGCGATAATGCGGATGGTCCCGGCGCTGTCGGGCAGCTGAATGGCCGGAATATCAGCATCGATGATCCCCTGATATCCAGCGGGCGCCATCTTGTCCCGCGCGGGCAGGTTCACCCACAGCTGCGCCATGCGGAACGGGCCGCCTTTGCGCGCGAAGCCGGGGGAATGATATTCCTCATGCAATATGCCGCCCGCAGCCGTCATCCACTGGACGTCGCCGGGACCAATCGTGCCGCCATTGCCGGTGGAATCGCGATGCTCAACCTCGCCATCATAGACGATGGTGACGGTCTCAAACCCGCGATGGGGATGCTGCCCGACGCCGCGCCGGGCGCTCGTCGGCTCGAAATGGTGCGGGCCAGCATAATCGAGCATGAGGAAGGGGCTGATCTGCTCACCGAGCGCGTCATAAGAAAAGAGCGTGCGAACCGGAAAGCCATCGCCCACCCAATGGCCGCGGTCGTTCCCGTACAGGCCGAGTATTTTCTTCATCATCGCTCATCTCCGTCGCAGCCGCGCTGGTTGATCGCGACCGATGATGAACAGAAAATAGGGATCCGCACGTCGAAGTAAAAGATGCTGCAGGTTTCGCTATCGCCTGGCGGCCCGCCGCGTCTCTAACGTGGCGCGACGTTGGAGCGCAGCTGGCTATGGCGTGGCCGGGTGAACAAGCGACCGCGCTCCGCTATCAGGATGAAGCCGAGCGCGAGGAAGCCCGTGATCATGAAGCCCTCCGCCAGCGGCTGGGTCGTGCCATCGAAGCGCTGACCGGTCATGGCGCCAATCAATGTAGCGAGCGCCATGCGGGCGAAGCTCTGGAAGCTCGCGGCAGCGCCGGCAATATGGCCGAACGGCTCCATCGCGATCGAGCCGAAGTTCGATCCGGTGAAGCCCACCATGCCCATGTTGAGCGCGACGAGCACCAGGAACATCCAGATCGGCTCCGGGTGGATCTGGCTCGCGGCCAGCTGCAGCAGGCTAACGAAGATGAAGAAGAGCAAGGCTGTGTGTGACACGCGCCGCGCACCGAAGCGCTCCACGATGCGGCTGTTGGAAAAGTTCGCAATCGCCATCGATCCCGCGACGGAGGCGAAGGCGATGGGGAAGAACTCCGCCGCATTGAACACATCGTAGAAGATTTGCTGGGCGCTGTTCAAAAAGCCGAACATGCCGCCCATCATGATGCCTGCGCCGAGCATATAGCCCATGCCGAGGCGATTGGTGGCAACGGTCTTCCAATTGCGGATGATGACGCGCGGGGAGATCGGCTGGCGATTTTCCTCCGTCAGCGTCTCCGGCAGGCGGATCCATGCCCATATGAGAATGATGCACGCATAGGCTGCGAGGACATGGAAGATTTCCCGCCAGCTGGCGAGCACCAGCACGAGCTGGCCCACCGATGGCGCAATGACCGGCACGAGCATGAAGATGATGATGATGAGGCTCATGATCCGCGCCATCATGTCGCCCGAGAAGCGATCGCGGATGACTGCCACCGCAAGCACGCCGAGACCTGCGGCGAAGAAGCCGTGGAGCGCGCGCATGATGAGCAGCGATTCATAGGTGGGGGCCAGCGCACTCGCGAGTCCGCCGATTGCCGAGCAAATAATGCTGGTGAGCAACATCGGACGACGCCCGAATCGATCTGCCAATGGCCCTGCGACGAGCGAGCCGATGGCGTTGGCCAGCATATAGGCCGTGATCATATATTGCAGTGAATTAGGGTCAGCGACGTGCAGCGATGCGCGAATGGCCGGGAAGGCAGGCAACATCGCATCGATCGCGAGCGCGTTGAGAGCCATGATCGACGCCATCAGGGCGACGAACTCACGGTCTTTCATCGGGAAAGGCTTAGGATCGGAAGTCATTGGCCCCGTCATTCAGCGGCGGTCATTCGCTTGCTAGTGGAATGGTCCTATGCACGGAGCGATCCCGTCTGGCCAGCCCACAAGCCGGTAATTTCGGCTAACTGATCGACAATTTGACCGCATGACCGCTCAGCCGCGCAGCAGGAACACCGCATGTTCGGCGAAAAGATTGGCATTGCCCGATCCCGTTTCACGGCCATCGTTCAGAAACCATTGGCCATCTATTCGCCAACCACGCTCGCGGACCATTGCGCGAAAATCATCGATGCTGAGGTGATGGATATTGGGCGTATCATACCAGCGCTCGGGCAGCAGCTT
>CAMLFF010000186.1 GCA_946479185.1 uncultured Sphingobium sp. | reverse complement strand
TTTGCACTGGATGCTGGAGGAAATGCCGCAGGGCACGCTCGTCGGCATGGACCTGGGAATGTCCCTGCCTTTTGAGGACAGGGGCGCATTCTTTCCGGGCTGGGTCGATACACCTGTCGATGCGCGCAGCCTGTGGGCACTGGTCGAGCAGCTATGCTTGGCCGACGCAGATCTCGCAGCCAGCAGCTTTGTCGATCACGCCGATGCTGCGCGCCATTTCCGCCGACACGGCGGGCGCGAGGGGGATTTGTTTGGCGGTGGCCGCGGGCGGCTGCGCGTGACGGAGTTGGCGCAGCAGGCGCAGGGGCTGAACCCTTATAGCAATTTCAACCTCGTCGGCGCGGCGCAAGTCGGCAAATCGAGCCTTACGGGGATGCGATTGCTGCACCGGGCGCAGGCGCATTTGCCCGTCTGGCCATTCGATGCCGATCCGGGATCGGGCAGCCTGCTGGTGGAGATTTATACAAGCCTCGCAGCGCTCGCGGCAGGCAAGCGCAAGGGCCAGACCAAGATCGGTGAGGCGGAGCTGGACGAGAGGCTGGCCATATTTGGCAGCGATCCGCACGCTCCGCTGAGCTGCCGCTATACCGATCATGCGACGGACGCGATGCTCACCGCCGCTTGGATGCGGCACGCGCACCATCGCTCGGAATTATGGGCGCCAGCGGGGATGACCGAGGCCATCGCCCGCACGGAAGGGTGGACCTTCGGGATTGCCTGAGGGCAAAACAAGAATTTGCTGCAAGTCCACGCCGACGACTAGGATGAGCGCTTCCGCAAATGGAGGCAGCAAAAGCCGCCAGCCATTTGGCCAGCGGCTTCCTGCCTGTGCGATATTAGCTTAGACGATAGCCACCCGCGTCCCGTTACGCTGGCGACGCATGGCAGCGCCAGCCAGCGCAAAACCGCCAATCATCAGCGCCCATGTTGCTGGCTCTGGAACGGCTGCGGTGATGGGTGCAGTGATGAACTGACCCGCGCGCAGATTCCCCTGGAAAGACCCCGAGGTCAGGCTGATTGACCCGCCAGCGTCCGTGAGCGGGCTGGCCAGATCCAGATGCCCAGTACTGCCAAAATAGTTCACGGTAAAAATGTCGAGCGAGCTAGCGGTGCTGGTGGCATCCACGATCCCGGCGACCCTGCAACAGGAATCTTTTAGACCGAAACCGAGGTTCACATTTGAGAATATATTCGTGGCAGCGTCATAAGTAAAACTGCCGTGCAGATAATTTGTCTGAAAACCATCCCGATCAAATGCGATTCCAGACAATGTCCAGACAACCGGCGCTGCGCTGGCGCTTACTGATCCGCAAAGCATTGTCGCAACCAACGCGGCTGCGCTGAGAAATTTTTTCATAGTCACTCCTTTGAAATTGCCAATGGTTACAGGATTGCGCTGGTATTGCTGCCCAAAGCGCGATGCAGGCCCTCATCTGTCATATTGTTCCCCCAACATGCAGCGGGTCGTGCTGCCCCCAGAACCGTTGATTTCTCGCCGATGAACGGCGGCGAGTTGGAAGGCAAGATGGACACAGCCCGCGCATAGAACTTTGAGACGCGTGGTCGAAAATGATGTGTCATGAGACCCATAATGGTACATATCTCAGAGCGAAATCGAAGGACGCCAAAACATGCCAAACCGCAAGATGAAGGATCGACTGCCGACTCTCTCTGCCCAAATTGGCACCGACTATGCGGATAGCTTCGCCGCATGTCGCGAGCTGCTCGCATCCATGTTCGATCTGGATACCCCATTGATCGACCAGCGCGCGGACTATACGATGGAGTTTGCGCTCTACGACTATGGCCCGATCAAGCTGGGCAAATGCTGGGCAACGACGGCACCCTCGATCATGGTGCGCGACGGCCAGACAATTGGCCGCAGCGGCGTCGATCATTTCCATATTCAATATTATCGCGGGCAAGACTTCACGCTCACCGTGAACGGTGTTGAGCAGGTGGTTGAAGCAGGCGACATCTGCATGCTCGATCTCGCCCGCCCCGCGACGCTGCGCGCCGAGCGGATCGACAATCTGTCGGTCATCGTCGAGCGGGGCCTGCTCGCACCGCTACTCGCCGATGTGGACGATGTGCATGGGCTGATCCTAAGCCGAGACAGCGAAGCGGGCATCGCCGTGCGCGAGCATCTGGAAGATTTGTGGCGGCAAGCGCCTGATCTCACGCGGACGCAAGGGCTGGAGCTGAGCCGCTCCACCGCCGCCCTGCTCGCCGCCGTGATCCGTGCGAACAGCCAGAGCCGCGCAGAGAGCCGCGCCGCTTTGCGCAAAAGCCAGTTTCGGGCAATCTGCCGACGCATCGACCGCCGCATTTCCGATCCCGACCTTGGGCCGGACATGCTCGCCCGCGACTTCCACGTGACGCGTCCGACGCTCTACCGCATGTTTGCGCCACATGGCGGCATTGGGCGATACATCCTTGGCTGCCGGTTGAGCGGCGTCTTCCGCGACCTGTGCCATCCATCAGTTGCGCATGACAAGATCGACGCGATCCTACGACGCTGGGGCTTTGCGAACCACACCGCAGCCGGACGCGCCTTTCGCGATGCCTATGGAATGACGCCTTCACAATGCCGTGCGACAGCGCGTGCTGCGCATAGCAGCGGGCGTGCTATGGGCACGAACGCGTTCGACATCCCCTCGGCGATGCCGGCAAATGTTGCAATGTTTCAGAAGCAGACGGCGTGATTGGCTAAGCCCAACAACATCTGCGCAAGCTGCGACTGCACGCTCTCACAACCCCCGGAATTGCGAGCTATTCGCATCAAGGCAGCTTATGTTTGCCCTTGCCAGAAGCGCAAAAAATAGGCAGTAAGACAAACAGTTTTTAGCGACTGATACGACTTAGGAGATCTGTGAGGATGAGAGACGCGAAGGCCGATCGGCTGGACGAGATCATTGCGACTCACAGCCGTCGTGAAGGCCCCCTCCTCCCTATCCTGCATGATATTCAGGCCGAGTTCGGCTGCATCGACGAACTGGCCAAGCGCCAGATCGCGACGTCGCTGAACCTGAGCCGTGCAGAGGTGCATGGCGTCGTCAGCTTCTATCATGATTTCAAGGCCGAGCCTGTTGGCAAGCCGGTGCTGAAATTGTGCCGTGCGGAAGCGTGCAAATCGCGCGGTGTCGAGGCGCTGGTGGATAGCGTGATGCTTGCGGCGGGCGACCGGGTGAAGATCGAAACAGTCTACTGCCTCGGCCTGTGCGGCGTCGGCCCCAATGCGATGATCGGCAAATCCGTTCATGCGCGGCTCGATGCGCCCAAGCTTGAAAAATTGATCCGGGAGATGGCGTGACATGGTGACTGTGCGCATTTCTGACGACGCGCTGGCCATTGCGTGCGGCGCCGATGAGGTTGCGGCTGCTTTCGAGCAGGCAGGCCATGTGGTTGAGCGCGTCTCCAGCTGGGGCATGCAATGGCTTGAGCCGCTGGTAGAGATTGATGGCATCGGCTTTGGCCCTGTCGCCGTTGGTGACGTTGAGCGCGTGCTCAGCAATGATGCGGACGCGCTTCGCCTTGGCGAGGTTGCGGCCCTGCCCTTCATTGCCAAGCAGCAGCGCCTGACTTTCGCGCGCGCTGGCAAGACGCGTCCGCTCAGCCTGGATGATTATGAAGCGACGGAAGGCTGGAAAGGCCTTGCCCGCGCTCGTGAACTCGGGCCGGAAGCGACGGTCGAGGAAGTGATCGCATCGGGCCTGCGCGGTCGCGGCGGCGCTGGCTTCCCCACTGGCATCAAGTGGCGCACGGTTGCGGGCGCCAAGGCCGATCAGAAGTATATCGTCTGCAATGCGGACGAAGGCGATAGCGCGACCTTTGCTGATCGCATGATCATGGAGGGCGACCCCTATCAGCTGATCGAAGGCATGGCGATTGCTGGCCTCGCGGTCGGCGCAACCAAGGGCTATATCTACGTCCGCTCGGAGTATCCGCACTCCATCGCCAAGCTGGAGAAGGCCATCCACAAGAGCGCGCATATCGTTGCGCCTTTCCATGTGGAAGTACGCGAGGGCGCTGGCGCTTATGTGTGCGGTGAGGAAACCTCGCTGCTCAACAGCCTTGAGGGCAAGCGCGGTGAAGTGCGCGCCAAGCCGCCGCTTCCGGCGCTTGAGGGGCTGTTCGGCAAGCCCACGGTCGTGAACAACCTTCTGTCACTGTGCGCTGTGACGCACATATTGGCCGATGGCGCCAAGACCTATGCAGATTTCGGCATGGGGCGCTCGCGCGGCACGATGCCGATCCAGATCGCGGGCAATGTGAAGCATGGTGGTCTGTATGAGACCGCTTTCGGCGTTTCATTGCGCGAGCTGGTGTATGATATTGGCGGCGGTACGGCGAACGGTCGTCCGGTCAAAGCTGTTCAGGTTGGTGGGCCTTTGGGCGCTTATCTGCATCCTGATCAGTTCGATATTCCGTTCGACTATGAGGCCTATGCCGCCGTCGATGCGCTGATCGGTCATGGCGGCATTACCGTGTTTGACGACAGTGCCGATCTGGCTGGCATGGCGCGCTTCGCGATGGAATTTTGTGCAGTCGAAAGCTGCGGCAAATGCACACCCTGCCGCATTGGTTCGACACGCGGCACCGAGCTGATCGACCGCATCATCGCCCGCGCACCGCGCAACCGCGATATGGTTGAGTCACTGCCGCAAATGCACAATGCCCCGAGCAAGCAGCGCAGCCTCGATGACGAGATCGTCCTTCTGGAAGATCTTTGCGAGACGATGAAGTTCGGTTCGCTTTGCGCGCTGGGTGGCTTCACGCCTTATCCGGTGCTGAGTGCCCTGCGCAATTGGCCCGAAGATTTCGGCGTTGAGAAGCAGACGGCGGAGGCTGCTGAATGAGTGGAAACGTCGGCCTGTCTGGCATCAATCGCGCGTCCGTAATGGGCGCGGTGATTGCTGGCGGCAAGTCGACGCGCTTTGGCAGTGACAAGGCTATTGCGGCATATCAGGGCCGTCAGCTGATCGATCATGCCATTGCCAGCCTTGCCGATCAGACCGCCGAGGTTGTGATCTGCGGGCGCCAGCATGATGACCTCCTCAGCATCTCTGATCAGCCAGCACCCGGCATGGGTCCGCTCGGCGGCATTGCGGCGGCACTGATCGAAGCGCAGGCGCGGGGCTACGCCGCTGTGCTCACCGCGCCCTGCGATGCGATCAACCTGCCTGATAATCTCTTGAACCTTCTCTTTCCCTTCCCAGCTTATGCTGAGAGCTTGCCGGTCATCGGTCTGTGGCCCGTTTCGGCGGCAGCCGACGCGCTGGCGATTTTGGAAAGCGAAGACATTCACTCGGTAAAAGCCTTTGCGCGGCGCATCTCTGCGCAGCCTGTGAAATTGCCGATCGAACCTGCTAATATCAATACTGCTGCTGACCTGGAGAGAGTAGAACGTCATGGGCTATGAACCTCAAGCCGATTTCGGCACGCCCGCCTCCGCTTCCGAGAAGCTGGTCACGCTGACCATCGACGGTCGCGCCGTGACTGTGCCGGAAGGCACCAGCGTCATGCGCGCCTGCTCCGAGTCTGGCGGCTCCATTCCCAAGCTTTGCGCGACGGACAATATGAAGTGCTTCGGCTCCTGCCGCCTGTGTCTGGTGGAAGTGGATGGTATGCGCGGCACGCCCGCAAGCTGCACCACGCCGGTGATGGATGGCATGACTGTCCACACCCAGACGCCGCGCCTGCAGAAGCTGCGCAAGGGCGTGATGGAGCTTTACATCTCCGATCACCCGCTCGATTGCCTGACCTGCTCGGACAATAATGATTGCGAGCTGCAGGATAATGCGGCTGCTGTTGGCCTGCGCGATGTGCGCTATGGCTATACCGGCGAGAACCATCTTGGCCTCGCGACAGATACGTCCAACCCCTATTTCGATTTCGACCCCAGCAAGTGCATTGCCTGCTCGCGCTGCGTGCGCGCTTGCGATGAAGTGCAGGGCACCTTCGCGCTGACCATCGAGGGTCGCGGCTTTGGCTCCAAGGTGTCGGCTGGCCTCGCGAGCGACGATTTCCTCTCCTCCGAGTGCGTCTCGTGTGGCGCCTGCGTGCAGGCCTGCCCCACGGCGACCTTGCAGGAAAAGGCGGTCATCGAGATCGGCAAGCCCGAGCGCGCTGTCGTCACAACCTGCGCTTACTGCGGGGTTGGCTGCACCTTCCGCGCGGAAATGCGCGGCGAGCAGCTCGTGCGCATGGTCCCCTGGAAGGATGGCAAAGCCAATCGCGGCCATAGCTGCGTCAAGGGGCGTTTTGCGTGGGGCTATGCAAACCATCAGGACCGCATCACGCAGCCGATGATCCGCAAATCCGTGGAAGACCCCTGGCAGGTTGTGAGCTGGGACGAGGCCATCACTTATGCTGCGTCCGAGCTGACGCGCATCAAGGCATCCCACGGCGCTCGCGCGCTGGGCGGCATCACCTCGTCACGCTGCACCAATGAGGAAACTTTCCTCGTCCAGAAGCTGATCCGGGCGGGCT
>CAMLFF010000185.1 GCA_946479185.1 uncultured Sphingobium sp. | reverse complement strand
GCCAAAGGTGGTGCGGCTGAGCCCGATCTCCTGCGCAAGTGCGGACGCGAACAGCCCGGAATTATAGGTGAGCAGGCCCGAGACACCCAGGCCGACACCAAAGGCCGCCGTCAGCACGGTCGACCAACCGCGCGCAAACTCGGCGCGAGCGGTTTTAGGCGCGCCCGCTTGCTGCTCTGTCATAACTTATCCTGCCTCAAAGTGCCGCGCGTCGCTTTTCAGCCCGGATCCTGGCGAACGCGATCCACAACAACACGCCCGAAATCAACGGCGTCGGCGCCATCGTCGCAAGGCCGTAGCGCAGCGAATTCACGCCGAATTGCGGCACCAGAAAATCGCTGACCGCGCCCACGATAAGCGGCGCGATCGCTTGGCCGATAATGCCAGAGCCAATCAGCATCAGCGTTGAGGATACCGCGCGCATGTTGGAGGGCGCGATGCTGACTGCCGCAGCAATACAGCAGACCATAGCGCTGGAAAGCAGGAAGTTCATGACTGCCGCCGACGACATGGCCAACGTGAGTTGAGGCGCGAAGATGAAGACGAGGAAAAACGGCGCAGATAGCGGCACGGCGATTAGCGGCACGAGCAAGCCGTAGACATCGCCACCGCGCTTGCGCACCAAATAAGTAGCCATCATGCCCGCAAAGATGGTCCCGGTGATGCCGCCAATGCCCACCGCCGGGCCGATAAGCGCGCCGACTGCAGCGAGCGGCACATCATGACTGCGCAGCAGGAAGGCTGGCGCCCAGGTTGGCAGGATCGCAGTTGTCATGCCCGCAAAAGCCATGCCGAGCGACAGCGCAGTAAAGCCCGGCACCTTCATCATTTGCTGGATCGATGCAAACAGGCCAATGTCCGGCTTGGCCGCGACGAGATTATCGTCACTGGTGCGAGTTGGCTCCCGCATCGTGATCAGCATCAGCGCAACAAGCACGAAGCCCGCCAAGCCGCACATCAGGAACATCGCGCGCCAGCCATGCGCTGCCGCCAGCACGCCTGCCAATATCGTGCCCGCCACGATGCCGATGAAGGTGCTGGCATGGAAGATGGAGATCGCGCGCGGTCGCTTGTGGGCCGCATAGAGATCGGAAATCATCGAGATGGCGACCGGAAAAGCGGTGGCCTCACCCACGCCAACCAATATGCGCGTCAGGCCAAGCGACCAGAAGCCCTGTGCGAGCCCGGTCAGCGCCGTCGCGCCGGACCAGAGCGACACGCCAAGGATGAGGATCCATTTGCGGTTGCCGACATCCACCCAGCGCGCAATGAAGATGCCGACGACGAGGTTGAACAGCACGAACGCCGTGCCCGAGACGATGCTCATCTGCGTATCGCTGAGCAGCAGATCCGCCTTCACCGGGTCCACGACGATGCCGAGCAACGCACGATCGCCCATGTTCAGCAGATTGGCCATGAACAGCAGGAACAAGCCGTAGCCTGCCCCTCTGACCGGCGTTGCTGACGTCCCTGCTCCTTGCGCTACACTCGCCATCGCCATCCTCCATCCCGCTCTGATTTTTGTATTTTTTTGATTTTAGTTTGTTTTGCTGAGCCCCAGCAGATCGGCTGCATTAAGGCCCAATATCTTCGCCTTGTCCGCCTCATCCAGCCGTTCATGGAAGCCGACCGGATCGGGCTCGGACATGTCGAAGGGATAGTCCGTCCCCAGACATAGCTTGTCCGCGCCATGGGTGCGCACGAGGCTATCGAGCTGGTCCTGATCGAACACCAGCGTATCGAGCCACAGCTTGCGCAAATAGGTGGAGGGCGCATGCTGGCAATGCTCGCTGCAATCCGCTCGCGCGCGCCAACCATGATCCATGCGGCCCCAGTAGCTCGGGATATACCCACCGCCATGCGCCACGCAGATTTTGAGACCGGGGTAGCGATCCAGCACGCCGCCGAAAATCAGATGACCAATCGCAAGCGTGGATTCCAGCGGATTGCCGATGAGATTGTTGAAATAATATTCGCTCATCCGCTGGGCATGGGTGAAGCCGAGCGGGTGCAGGAACAGCAGCACGCCAAGCTCTTCCGCCGCCGCAAAGAAGGGCCGGAACTCCTCGGCATGGAAATCCTTGCCGTTGACGTTCGAGCTGACCTCGATGCCGCGCAAATCGAGGTCGCGCACGCAGCGCTGCATCTCGGTAACGGCCATCTCGACATTCTGGAGCGGCACGCTGCCCATGCCGATCAGCCGATCCGGATGCTGCGCCACTGCTGCCGCCATGCCATCATTTACAGCACGCGCCGCATCGCGGCCCGTCTCGGGATCCGTAAAGTAGAAATATTGCCCCGGACTTGGCGAGAGCGCCTGCACATCAATGCCCAGCCGATCCATGTCCACAAGGCGCTGATCGAGCGTGTTGAGCGTGCGCCCCATCTGACCGAACTGGGCGCGATTGACCTCGCTGGACTTGGCGCTGGTGAAATCATTGATCCCCGGCGGCGGCCCCGGATATTTCGCCTGCACGATCGCATCGGCAGCGGGAATACCGAGATGGCAATGAATATCGACAACGAGATGCTTGCCCCGCGCCTCGACTGGAATGGGCTTGCGATCGCCACAGGTCGTAATCGTCATGCTGCAGCCCTCGCTGGTTGGATCGTGCCGCTACAGGCGCCAAAGCCAATGGAAACATAGCCTTGTGCCTGCGCCTTGCCATACAGACTGAGCTTATCGCCATCCTCCAGCCAGTCACGCTTGGAGCCATCGGGCAGCTCGATCGTATCGCCACCGCGCATCGTGATCTCGGCAAGGCAACCCCTCGCCTCATTGCTCGCACCAGAGACAGTGCCAGTCGCAATCAGATCACCCGGCTCAAGCGGCGAGCCATTGGAGGCCTGATGGGCAACCATTTGCGCAAGCGACCAAAAGAGATCGTTGAAGTTGGAGCGGGCGATCTGCTTGCTCGCGCCTTGAGTGACGCTGAGCTCGGCGGTGAGCTCGATATTCATCCCGCCATGCGCGCGATCCTGTTCGCTGAACAGATGTGCTGGCACTACGGGCTCCTCAGCCGTTCTGCCGCACGGCGCGACGCGGAAGGGCGCGAGCGCCTCCATCGTGACGATCCAGGGGCTGACAGTGGTCGTGAAGCTCTTGCCCAAATGCGGCCCAAGCACGGACTCGAAGAACTGGATACCGCGCGCGGACCAGTCATTGACCAGACAGCAGCCGAACATCGCCTCTTCCGCCGCCGCCATGCTGAGCGGCTGCCCGATCGAATTACCGGCGCGCAACCAGACGCCGAACTCCAGCTCAAAGTCCAGCATCGGCTCCGGGCCAAACACGACCTCATTGCTGCCCATCGTCGTTTCAAACTGTCCATTTGGCCGCACGACCGGCGTGCCACTTGGCACCACCGAGCTTGCCCGGCCATTATAAGCAACCGGCAGCGACCTTGCAGCAAGCGGTATCCCGCGACCCGCAGCCATGCGCGCGATATGATCGATGGAGGTGCAGAAATCAGTGAAAGCCGTAGGCTTGAGCGGCAGCAGCAGTTCAGCATCGCTCATCAGAACGAGACATGCCTCAAGCGCCGACCGATCACCCGAGCCGTCCATCCGGAACAGATCAGACAAAGCAGCGCGCAAAGCGCTCACCGAAGCAGGCGGGCAAGCCAGCAGCGGCGCCAATGTCTCCCCACTCGCCGCAGTTGCAGCCTCCAGTGCAGGCCCAGATAATATCCCGGATGCGCTCAGCGCTTTCAGATCAATGATCTGATCGCCCAGCGCAACACCGCCACGGATATCGGCGCCGGTGCGGAACAGCCCAAAAGGCAAGTTCTGGATCGGGAAATCCGTCACGCCATCATTGGCGCTCTCAACCCAGCTTTTACGCGCTGGGTCATGCGTGGCGTTTAACTCAATGCTCATGGCCGCAAGCCTCGTCATGCACATGCATTTCCTTGTGATAGCGCCCCATCGCGCCGAACAGATCGCGCTTTTGCTCAGGGGTGAACTCGGTGCCCCACTGCGAATAGAGCGAGAAAACATTGGCGATGATCCGCTCGGGATCGCTCCAGCCACGATATTCGCTCATATTGATGTCGCGTGCGGCCTCATCAAAGCCCATGCCAGCGTCGAACCGCATCCGGGCGGCATCGCGCACATATTCGAAATAGCCCTTCATGTTGGCGACGGCGGTCGTGTCCGTAATCGGGCCATGCCCCGGCACGACAACCTGCGGATCAAGATCGATGATATATTGGCAAGCGGCGATCCAACTCTCGACTGGCCCTGCCCACATGATTGGGTGCCCTTCATTGAACAGCAGATCGCCCGTGAACACCACGCGATCCCCCGGCAGCCACACAATCGTATCGGAATCAGTATGTGCCGGGCCAAGATCGGTCAGCTCGACCTGCTTGTTGCCGACCATCAGCGAGAGCTGCTTCTCAAAGGTGCGGTTGGGCAGCGTCAGCTCATCCACGCCCGAAAAATCAAATTTGCGGCCCATCGTCTCGTAGAGAAATGCGCCCGCATCCCCCATATTCTGGTAATTATCCTTCAGGGCAGCGAGCATCTTGGGATTGAATCCCTCCATCTCCTTCTTCGCCTCGACCGTGCCGATGATCTCGGCGTCCGCAACAAGCCCATTGCCGAAGAAATGATCGGGGTTGGCATGGGTGTTGACCAGCCGGTCGATCTTCGCCGCTTCCGGCACCTTGGCCTTGAAGCGATCGAGCATCTCGCGCGTGAGCGGCACGCTCATCAGCGTATCGACCAGCAGCGTCTCGCCCTCACTCACGATCAGCCCGGCATTGGACCAACCCCAAGTCCCATCGGGCTGCACATAACCATAGACATCATTGCCGATGTCGTGGACGCCTTGTGTAAACGGCCAATTCGCCATGAAGCTCTCTCCTAATCATCAAACTCTACCGACATGCGCTCGCAACACAATTCCTATTTCCAAGAATTGCGTTGTTCTGCTTGCCGGGCCGCAGAAAAAGTCGGAATAGAATCGCTATCGAAGGGTTTTGAGGTTTCATGGCGAAGGTTGCGACGAAGAAACGCGGGCAAGGCAGACCGTCCGAAAATGCGGTCGGTCGCGAGGGGGTTCTCGCCAAAGCCATTGAATTGCTGCAGGAATTGCCTCCTGCGCGGGTCACGATTTCGCTGATCGCGCGTGAGGCCGGTGTCGATCCTGCCCTGATCCGCTATTATTTCGGGGATCGCGCCAAGCTGCTTCTTGCTGTTGTGGAGCGGCTGATTTCGCAAGCGCCACCGGAACTCGTGCAAAGCGCGGAACCGAAAAGCGAGCTGGAGGGCCGCATTCGCCACGCAGCGCGCTTCACCCGCTCCACCAAAAATGTTCACCGCTTGATGGTGGATGAAGTGGCCGACGCCCGCTCCGCCGAAGCGCGCAAGCTGCAGGGCGAACTGAACATGCGCGCGGTCAACGCCTATGGCGACCTGATGGCGCGCGACGGCGGCGAAGAATTGCGGACGGTCAATCCGCTGTTCCTTCACCTCGCGTTGGTCGGCCTGTTCGATTTTTTCGTCTCGGCGCAACCGGTTGTCCGCAACCTCGTCCCCGAGCATACCGATATGGATGAGCTTGGAAACGAGTTCGAGGATTTTGTGGTCGATCTTATTTTCAACGGCGTAAAGAAACGCTGAGGCCATCAGCCTTCGGCAACGCACGGATTACGCTGCGTGCCAAGGCCCGCAATCGTGCCTTCCATGACATCGCCGGGCTTGAGGAACACGCCAAACGCCGATCCATTGCCATAGGGCGAGCCGGTGCAGATCACATCGCCCGGCATCAGCACAACGCGATCAGAGAGATAAGCCACCTGCCGTTCGATGTTGATCATCATGTCGCGGGTGGATTCATCCTGATAGACCTTGCCGTTGACCGACAGCTTGATGTTCAGCTCATAAGGATCCGCCACAAATTGACGCGGCACCACCATCGGGCCGAACGGCAAGAAGGAGGGAAAGCACTTGCCCGAGAGCCAATCCGCGCCGATTGAGCCCGCATCGCGGCGGAAGATATGCTCGCGTGCGGTCACATCGTTCACAACCACAAAGCCCGCGACATAGTCCATCGCCTGCTCGGGTGAGACATGATGGGCGCGCTTGCCGATGACGACGCCAAGCTCCAGCTCCCAATCCGGCTTCACGACATTGTTGGGCAGCACGACTTCATCATTCGGGCCGACCACGCATGACGGCAGCTTGATGAAGCAATAGGGCAACGCGGCGTTCGCCCGCTCGTCCATCATCTTCTCGACGCGTGCGAGACGATCTTCCTCGGATTCGCCTTCATCCGCAGCGGTGCGCATAGAGGGATCGCCCATGATGAGGCCGATCACATGCTTGCGATAATTGGCGCCAGTGCAGAAGATCTGCCGCGGGATGTAAGGCGCATCGAGCGCGCTTTCATCCAGCTTGATCGCGCCCTCGGCCTTCGCGGCGATCTGCTCCAGCTTGGGCAAACTTGCGTCCCAATCATCGAGCAACGCCAGCACATCGCGCGTTTCGCCATTGGCTGCCAGTGGCACCAA
>CAMLFF010000184.1 GCA_946479185.1 uncultured Sphingobium sp. | reverse complement strand
CGCCACCATCGAGCAGCGCCTCTTGCAGCTTGTGGATATCGACTTCGCGCGGCGTGACGCCCTCGCGCACCGCCATGCTGGCAGCCGTTCCCGCTGCTTCGCCCATCGACATGCAAGTCGCCTGATCGCGGATTGCGCCTAGCGCGGCAAAGGTGGCTGAGGCGCAGCGCCCTGCGACGAGCAGTCCCTCGACATGGCGGGGCAGCAGGCAGCGATAGGGAATGTCATAGGGCTGCTTGAAAGGCGAGGCGACGCCGTCGCCCCATAGGCCCGTTACGCTATGCAGGTCCGGCCCGCGGGGGCCGCCGATGGCGATGGCATCGGGGAAGCGTCGGCCTGCGAGCACATCATGCTCGGTGAGGATATAATCACCAATGATCCGCCGCCCTTCGCGTGCGCCGCCGGTGGGGGTTTCCATCACGATATAGGCATTCTCGAAGCCGGGGATGCGCTCGCGGAGGAAGTTCAAATATACCCGGTTCAGCTTGCGGCGGTAGATGAGCGATTTGCTGACTTCTGCTTCGTCGGTATGGTCATACCAGACCTCATAAACGCCGGACATCATCTGACCGTCGCGCATCTTGCCGTGGCGGAAGATGCCGATATTGCCGAAGCGGGGCGGGGGATAGACGGGCTCTGCCGCGCCATAAAGCAGCGGCACTTTCCCGGCCTTGATATACTCCACCCACTCGCGATCAAAACCGGCAGGGAGCGGCACATATTTGCCATCCACCTTGGGCGCGGTGGCCTTGCCGGGGATGGGTCCGCCCGCTGCGGGAGAGAGGCGCAGGCGCGGAATGCCGCCTGACGTGCGGATGCGGTCCACCTCGTCCCAATCGGTCGGCTGGACGAGCGGCTCGCTGTAAAGCGTCTCGCCGCTGAGTGATTTATACGTGTTGGTGGGTCGTCCGCCGCCCATCAGCTCGGATCGTTCGCGGTCCAGCTCGGCGCGCTCGTCATCGCTGAGCAGGGGCTGGTTGCGCAGCCACTCGATCAGCCGATCCGTATCGATGCCGCTGATCTGCATGTCCATCGATCCGCCATGATGGCGTCCATCTTCCTCGCGGCCATGATTGAACGGCGCACCAGCGCGGGCGGCAATGTCCGCGTCGGCAGAGGCATCGATCACCACATCGGCAAGGATGATCTGGCCGCCGGATTTGTTGGCAATGGCGACGCCCTTGATCGTGTCGCCCTCCATCACGGCATCGAACACCATCGTGTTGAACAGGACTTCAACGCCTGCTTCTTCCATCATTTCATCGAGCAGGCTTACCATCATCACGGAATCGGTGGGGTGGCGCGCGATTGGATCGCCCGGAGGCGCGGCGCCAATGGCCTGGGCGCGGTGCAGGATTTCGAGCGAGATGCCTTTGACGACCGGCGTGCCAATGCCCTTCTCGATGATATAGCCATTGATGCCGATGCCACCGATGCCGCCGCCGGTCATCATTCCGCCCAGATACGCCACGCGCTCGATAAGCATCACGTCAGCGCCTGCGCGGGCAGCGGCGAGGGCGGCGACGCAGCCAGCGGGGCCACCGCCGACGACGATGACGTCCTTCTTTTTCGCAACTTTCAGCACATGGCTGACCTGGCCACCGGACATGCGCGCTCTCCTACCGTTTCCGAGAGAAGAGGTAGCAGGCAAACTATAATATTAATAGACTATATTACAGTTTAGTCCTTGGCGGCCCGCTCGCTGATCTGCTTGAGGCGATAAAGCATGGACTGGCGGCGATCGATCAGATGCTCGCGCATGGCGTGGAACGCGCCTTCGCTGTCATGCGCTTCGATCCGTTCGAAGATGGCGGTGAGCGCCTTATAGCCGATCTTGCTGTTGCGCGGTGAGGCCTCCAGCGCGGTGAAGAGGTTGACCAGCGTATGCTCCAGCGCGTGCATCAGGGTGATGAGGGTGCGAGCGCCGGAGGCTTCGACGATGGCGCCATGGAAGGCGAGGATGCGCTGGACTGATTCGACGCGGGTGATGCCGGTCTCCATGATCTCGCCCAGCAGCGCCTTGAGATGCGCGATCTGCTCATCCGAGATGCGCTCGGCAGCGAGCTCGGCAGCGCGGCACTCGATGCCGATGCGGGCGTCGAAGATTTCCTCCGCGGTGACCTGAATGAGCATGAATTGAACGGCGAGCGCGGTGGCGAACTGATCGGGCTTGCCTTCGGCAATCGTCGCGCCGCCGCCTGCGCCGGTCTTGATCGTGACGACGCCCAATGCCTCCAGGCGCCCCAGCGCCTCGCGGATGGGGACGCGGCTCGTTTTGAAGGTCTCTGTCAGCTGCGCCTCGGTGCCCAGAAACTGGCCGGGCTGGAACTGGCCCGCAAATAGCGCCTCGATGATCTGCGACACGATGCGCGAGGCGAGGGACTGGGTGCGGACGGAGCTGAAGACATTATCCTGATCGATCACGTGGCGCGGGCCTTTATCAGTTGCAACGATGAGCCGGGGTGAGCGGCTCCATTTGTCATTTCGTATGACAGATTGGAGGCGTGGATCAACATGACATGAGGAGACGGTTGACAAATGCACCGGCAAGATAAAGACATAACCATAATATAGTTATATCAATACTGCGGGGAGGACGAGATGCTGAGCGCGGATGACAATGCCCTGCTGACACGCACTGGCCCGGACGATCCGATGGGCAAGCTGATGCGGGAATATTGGATTCCGGCCTTTCTGCCCGAGGAAGTGAAGGCGGGTGGAGCGCCGTTGCGGCTGCGGTTGCTGGGCGAAAATTTCCTCGCCTTTCGCTCACCCGATGGAAAGATTGGCGTTGTCGATCATCGCTGTGCGCACCGCTGCGCCTCGCTCTTTTACGGGCGCAATGAGGAGGGCGGCATCCGCTGCGTCTATCATGGCTGGAAGTTCGATCATGATGGCCAGTGCATCGAGATGCCGAGCGAGCCGTTGAGCACCAGTTATAAGGACAAGGTGAAGATCAAGGCGCTGGGCGTGATCGAGCGCTATGGCGTGGTGTGGGTGTATATGGGCGAGCGGGAGACGCCGCCGCCCTTGCCGCATTTCGACCTGGATGAGCTTGGCGAGGACCAGCCCATCTCGGTTAGTTTCATGATGCGCGAGTGCAACTGGTTTCAGGCGCTCGAGGGCGATATCGACACATGCCATGTCGGCTTCCTCCATCTGGGCGCGGCAACGCCGGACCAGTTCGAGGAAGGGTCGATCAACTATTATCGCCAGCAGCCGGAGAACCTTGCGCCCAAATATGAAGCGCTGGAGACCGATTATGGCGCGGTTTACTGCGCCTATCGCCATGCCGGGCCGGACAATCTCTACCATCGCATCGGCCATTTCGCGATGCCCTTCTGGACGATGGCGCCATCCGAGGCGATGGACCATATCCGGGTGCGTGCATGGGTGCCGCTGGACGATCATCATTCCATGCTGGTGGTGATCGGTGGGCCGCGCTCCGGCGCGACGACGCTCACCAAAGAGGGCAAGCCGCTTGCGGGCACCACATCGCCCATCAATTTTCTGCCGAACACGAGCGACTGGCTCGGGCGCTTCCGCATCGATGCCAATCCGCGTAACGATCATCTGATCTCGCGTGAGGTGCAATCGAGCCAGAGCTATAGCGGGATTGAGGGGATTCCGGTGCAGGATCAGGCAATTACCGAGAGCATGGGGCCGATTGTCGACCGCACGCGGGAGCATCTTGGCACCAGTGACAAGATGATTGCGCTCACGCGGCGAAAACTGCTGCGTGCTGCGCGGGCGATGCAGGAGACGGGCGCGGAGCCGCGAAGCGTGGATGATGTAGACTGCTATCATGATGTGCGGGCGGGCTTTGCGCTGTTGCCCAAGGATGAGGACTGGCTGGACTATTATAATGGCCGCCGCAGCGCGTGGAGCGCTGGTCGGGCGAGGCCGATTGAAAGAGCAAATTCATGACTGACAATGGCTACCGATCAGGCCCGCATTTCCTGCAATTGCCGGGGCCGACGACAACGCCATTGCGCGTGATGGAAGCGATTGCGCGCCCGACGATCAATCATCGCGGGCCGGAATTTCGCGATCTGGCGGTGAAGGTGCTGGGCTCGATCCGCACGATCTTCAAGACTTCCGGACCGGTCATCATTTATCCCTCCTCGGGCACGGGGGCGTGGGAAGCGGCGCTGGTGAATGTGCTTTCGCCCGGCGACGATGTGCTGATGTATGAGACGGGCTGGTTTGCGACGCTCTGGTATCGGCTGGCGCGCAAATTGGGCCTCAACCCTGAGTTGATGCCGGGGGACTGGCGCACGCCTGTGGATGCAGATGCCATCGGCGCGCGGCTGCGGGAGGATAAGGCGCACCGGATCAAGGCGGTTTGCGTCGTGCATAATGAGACATCGACGGGGGTGACATCCGACATTGCCGCCGTGCGCCGGGCCATTGATGAGGCGGGGCATCCGGCTTTGCTTTTGGCGGACCTCGTCTCCTCGCTCGCATCGGTGGATTATCGCCATGATGAGTGGGGCGTGGATGTGGCGGTGGGTGGCTCGCAAAAGGGGCTGATGCTGCCGCCGGGGCTTTCCTTCAATGCAGTCTCGCAAAAGGCGATCCGCGTCTCGCAAGGGGGCGGGATGGCGCGCTCTTATTGGGATTGGGGCGAGATGCTGGAGGCGAATGCGAAGGGCTTCTTCCCCTACACGCCTGCCATCAATCTGCTGCAAGGGCTGCGGGTTGCGGTCGATATGCTGAACGAAGAGGGCCTGGATGCGGTGTTTGCGCGCCATCGCCGAGGGGCGGCTGCGACACGGGCAGCTGTGCGCCATTGGGGGTTCGAGACGCAGTGCCGCGATGAGAGCGCGCATTCGCCGGTGCTGACGGCGGTGCGCTTGCCGGAGGGCGTATCGGCAGATGGACTGCGCGATGTGATCCTCGACCGCTGCAATATGAGCCTTGGCAATGGGCTGGGCCAGCTTGAGGACAGGGTGTTTCGTATCGGCCATCTGGGCGAGTTTAATGACACGCTGCTGCTGGGCACGATTGCGGCGATTGAAGCTGCGATGGACCATGCGGGCGTGGCGCATCAGGCTGGCGGGGTAGGCGCAGCGATTAGCGTGCTGAATGGGCGCGGGCGCACTTAGGGGAAAGCAAAATGGTGGGTCGCATGAGCGTGAGCGAGAAGATTGCCGTCATTCGCGCGACCTGGGATTATCCGGGGTGGCGGGTGGTCGCGATGACCTTCGTCATCTTCTTCCTCGCCTTTGGCGCGCCGCTCACCATGCCCTTTGTCTACCCCGAGGTGATGAAGGAATTTGGCTGGAGTCTGACGCAAGCGACGCTCATCTACACCTATAAGAGTTTGACCGGCGCGATCATGGCGCTGTTCATCATCGGGCCATTGGTGGACAAGCTGGGGCTGAAAACCGTACTGATCGCGGCGATGACGGCCGAAGCAATCGGCCTTTCCGGCTTCCTGATGGTGCAATCCCTGTGGAGCTATTATCTCGTCGGTTTCATGATCGGGATCGGGCAGGCGGCGGTGATCATCTGCCTCAAGCTGCTCGTCTCGCGCTGGTTCATGCGCAATGTGGGGCTGGCTGGCGGCATCGCGATTGTGGGCGCGAGCTTTGGCGGCGTGATGTTTCCGCTGATCGCCGCGCAGCTCATCCCAATCTATGGCTGGCGCGTGGCCTTTGCCTGCCTGAGCCTTGGCATCTTCTTCATCTCGATCCCGCTCGCCCTGTTCGCGCGCACGAACCCGACTGAGGAAGATATCCTGCCCGAGGTCGTCAAGACGCCGGAGGGGGTGGATGGCGATGCGATCCGCGCGGCAGAGCTTCATGTCGATTTCAAGCTGATGCTGCGCCAGCGCGCCTTCTGGCTGATCGCTGCGGCGACCTTCCTCTCGGCGCTGGTGGATCAGGCGCTGTTCCAGCACAGCATCTATTATCTGACCAATGAAGCCGGGCTGACGCGGACAGTGGCGGCGAGCGCATGGTCCGTGACATTCCTTGTCGGCATGGGCGCCAAATTCATTGCGGGAGCGACGTTTGACCGCTTCTCGGTAAGGGGCGTGGCCTTCTGGAACCTGCTGCTGGGGCTGGCGATCATCCTCGCGCTGCCCGCTCAAGGCCTGTTGACGGCTTTGGTGTTCACCTCCGTTCTGGGCCTCGCGCATGGTGGGCTGGTGGTGGATAGTCCGGTGGTCGCCAAACATGTTTACGGGCCAGCCTATATGAACCGGTTGCTCCCCATGCTGGCTGGATTCAACACGCTCGGCTCGGCTGTCGGCCCGGTTCTGCTTGCCAGCCTTTATGATCGCACAGGCAGCTATCTGACCGGGTTCAGCCTGTTCTTCACCTTCACACTGCTTGCCGCGCTGCTGATGAGTGCTGGCGTCGATCCCTGGCTGTCCGCTCTGGCCGGCGTCGCGCTCGGCGCTGGCATCGGCCTCGTCAACGGGCTGCTCGCGCTGGCACTGCGCGTCCCGGTCCTCATTGTGACGCTTGGCACCTGGTGGATGATCGACGGGCTGTCGCTGGTCCTCGGCAAGGGACAGGTGATGGCCCCGCCAGCGGGAGGTAGCAGCTTCTTTGCGACACTCT
>CAMLFF010000183.1 GCA_946479185.1 uncultured Sphingobium sp. | reverse complement strand
GCCTGCTCGATGCGGTCCTTGGAGCTGGAGACGAAGTTCCAGAAGATGTTGCGCGCTTCGCTCAACGGCTCGCCCCCCACCAGCATGATGCGGGCGGGGCCGACGGCGCGGATGACGATTTCCGCATCGGGCTTGAGGATGACCAGTTCGCTTGCCGTAAAGCCGCCTTCCTGCCCTTCGACTGCGATGGCGCCCGTGATCACGTAGATGGCGCGCTCGATATGCTCCTTGGTGACGCGATAGCGCGCGCCATCGGCCAGCGCGACATCGGCATAGAGCATGTCCGAGAAGGTGTGGACGGGCGAGGTGAGCCCATCGCAGCTGCCCGCCACGACGCGCAGGGTGACGCCATCGGCCTCAGTCTGCGGAATGCTATCGGCGGAGTGGTGGAAGAAGGCGGGGTCGGCCTCCTCATGCGCTTGCGGCAGGGCGACCCAGGTTTGCAGGCCGAACAGATTGCCGCCCGCCGCGCGCGTATCATCGGCGCTGCGCTCCGAATGGACGATGCCGCGCCCCGCGGTCATCCAGTTGACCGCGCCGGGGCGGATCGCCTGCGTATAGCCTAGCGAATCGCGGTGCAGGATCTCGCCTTCCAGTAGATAGGAGACGGTTGCGAGGCCGATATGCGGATGGGGGCGCACATCAAGGCCATCGCCCGCCGAGAAGGTGGTGGGGCCGAACTGATCGAAAAAGATGAACGGGCCAACCATGCGGCGGTGCGCGGAAGGGAGCGCGCGGCGCACTTGGAAGCCATCGCCGAGATCGCGCACCGGCGGCAGGATGATCATGTCGATGTCCGGCATCGTCGTTTCGCGCAGGGTCATAGGGGCAGCTCCGTCCGTTGGAGCGCCAGTCTATCAAGCTGCGTTGTGTGCGTCGATGCCGTGCCGACCGATCAGGCCAGCTTGTGCATCCAGCCATGCGTATCAGGCCGCGTGCCGAGCTGGACGCCGACGAGCGCCTCGCGCAGCGTGGCTGCCACTTCCCCGCCATCGCCATTGCCGATCACGAAATTGCCGCGCGTAGAGCGTACTTCGCCAATGGGCGTGATCACGGCTGCGGTGCCGCAGGCGAAGGCTTCCTTGAGGCGTCTGCTCTTGGCGTCCTCCTGCCATTGATCGAAGCTGTAGGGCTCTTCCTTGACGGTGTAGCCTGCCTCGGTGGCCACGGCGCGCAGGGAATCGCGGGTGATGCCGGGGAGGATGGAGCCATTCAGCGGGGGCGTGACGATGGAGCCATCGTTGAACACGAACATGATGTTCATGCCGCCAAGCTCCTCGACCCATTTGCGCTCGACCGCATCGAGAAACAGCACCTGATCGCAGCCATGCTCGATGCCGACCGATTGCGGCTCAAGGCTGGCCGCATAATTGCCGCCGCATTTGGCAGCGCCGGTGCCGCCCGGAACCGCGCGGACATGATCATGGCTGACCCAGAGCGTGACGGCGGACTTGCCGCTCTTGAAATAGCCGCCGACGGGGGAAGCAATGACGCAATAGATATATTCGCGCGCCGGGCGCACGCCGAGGAAGGCCTCGCTCGCGAACATGAAGGGGCGCAGATACAGGCTGCCCTTATCGGCTGACGGAACCCAATCGACATCGGCAGCGACAAGCTGACGGATGCTCTCGACGAAGAGTTCCTCGGGCAAATGCGGCATGGCAAGGCGCGTGGCGCTCTGGTTGAAGCGCGCGGCGTTCGCCTCGGGCCGGAAGCTGGAGACCGACCCATCGGGCAGGCGATAGGCCTTGAGTCCCTCGAAAATCTCCTGCGCATAATGCAGCACGGCGGCCGCCGGATCGAGCGGGATCGGCTGGCGGGCGCCAAGCACCGCATCATGCCAGCCCTGACCTTCGGTATAGCGGATCGTCACCATATGATCCGTGAACAAGGTGCCGAAGCCCAGCGTCGCCATCGCGGCGTCGCGGTCCTGCGGGGAGGTGGGGTTGTTCAGGGGCTGGTTCGAGAAGTCCAACATGGCGCGATGACGGTCCGTTGCGGTTAAGCGTGAAGATGAATGGCGGCTCGGTAACAGGATCGGGCGGCTCTGTCATGCCCCTGCAATAGGGCACGGCTGGTCAGGCGAGGGCATGATAGAGGGCGATGCCCGCGAGTGAGGCGATGAGCGAGGCGAACAGGGGCGCGGCGGCAAGGATTCCGTTGCGGCCACGCGCGATGGTGAGGGCCAGCACGGCCTTGACTGCCGTGTTGGCGAGGACCGGCGCGGCGAGCACGAAGCCTGCGGTGGCGTTATCGAGCGCGGCATTGGGCATTCCCGCCAGCGTGAGGATGGCGGCATCGACATCCATGAGCCCGGTGAGGCCAAGGACGATAGCGATGCCCTGATCGCCATAGACATCGAGCGCCCAGCGCGCGGCGAGTGAGAAGAAAGCGACGAACGCCGCGAGCAGCAGGGCGGGGCCGAAATCGAAGGGATTGCCAAGCTTGAGCTCTGTGCTGCCATCCGGCGTGCCGCGTCGCCAGGCGATGAGGGCGAGAAGGGCCGCCACGATGAGCGCTGGAGCGAGCAGGAGCGACAGCGTGGGGAGCGCGCGGGGAACCAGAACGGCGGTGAGGATGAGCACCCGCACGAACATGACGATGGACGCGATGGCGATGCCTGCGGTGAGCACGCCGCGCAATTGCGGCTCGGCAGCCAGGCGCCGGGCATAATAGGCCGTGACGGCGGTGGAGGAGACGATGGCGCCAGTCGCCGCCATCATCAATATGCCGCGACTGCTGCCGAATTTGCGGGCAAGCACATAGCCCGCGAAGGAGAAGCCCGCGACCATGACGACGACCATCCAGATCTTGTGGGGGTTCCATGCATCATAGGGGCCGTACGCGGTATCGGGCAGCAAGGGCAGCACCACCAGCGCCACGAGCGCGAAGCGGGCGACGGCCTCAATCTCCTTGGCGGTGAGGATGCGCAGCAGGCCGTGCAGGGATTGGCGCGCGCTGAGCAGCATGAAGGCACCGGCGGCGCAGGCCAAGGCGATGACGGGAGAGACGCGCATTGCAGCAAAGCCGATGGCGAAGGTCATGAGCGCAGCGATGGTGGTGGTTGCCGAGAAGCGCTCATCGCTCACCTTGGCGCGAAAGCCGATGAGCATGGTGCCGGTGACGCCCAGCGCGATGATGGCGGCCATGATATCCGGCAGCAGCGCCGCCAAACCGCCGCTGAAGCCAATCAGGCCGAAGGTTCGGAAGCCCGCAACGCGATGCCCTGCCTCCTGCGCGCGCTGGCTCCAGCCGCGTTCGAGGCCGATCAGCAATCCCGCAGCCAGTGCGGCGAGGAGGCCAGTGATGGGGGCGGAGAGGGCGGTGCTCGTCACTTAAAGCGAGAGCAGCCGCACGCCGGAGCCAGCGGCGGCGAGGAAGGCGATGGGGCCGCTCAGCATGATGCGCGGATCGAGTGCGTCTGCGTTCATTTCTGCCATTGTGAGGCCAGTTTGGCACAGGCTGAGGGTGAGGCCATCCGCCAGCGCTTCATCGAGCAGCATCGCGAGCACGGGCTCTCCGGTTTTGCGCCAGTCTGCATCCTGCGGGGCGGTGATGGGCGGGCGCAGCATGGCCGCCGCTTCGCCTTGCAGGAAGAGTTGCGCTGTGCCGCCAAGCGCGATTTCCGCGTGGGCCAGCATCAGCGCGGCGCGCAGTCTTGCCTTGTCATCGCTCACCAGCAGGATGGCGAGAGGCGGCCTTTGGCTCATGCGGGCATGAGCGCTGCGTGGCAGGCCGGGTCTTTCGGGATGGCAAGGGTACGGAAGCGGTGCGAAAGCAGATCGAACACCAGCAGCTTGCCGGTGGCCGGTTCGCCAAAGGGCACGAGCGCGCGCATCACTTCCAGCGCGGCCATGCTGCCGATGATGCCAGTGAGCGCGCCGATAATGCCTTCTTCCGCGCAGGTGCGGGCGGGATCGGTTTTTGTATCGCCCACGAGGCAGCGATAGCAGGGCTGATCTTCTTCCCAGCCGCGCCACACGCCAATCTGCCCCTCGAACTGACCCACGGCGGCGCTGACGAGCGGGATGCGCAGGCGGGTGGCGGCATCCGAGACGGCAAGGCGCGTCTCGAAATTGTCGCAGCCATCCAGGATGATATCTGCCTCACGCAGCAGCGTTGCGGCATTCTCCGGCGTCAGTGCCGTGTTGATGGGGATGACATGGCAATCCTGGTTGATGCGGTGGGCCGCATCGCGCGCAGCCTCCGCCTTGGGCTTGCCGATATCATCTGCGCCAAAGAGGATCTGGCGCTGGAGATTGCTGAGGCTCACCACATCGGGATCGATCACGCGCAAGGTGCCGATGCCTGCTGCTGCCAGATAAGCGATGGCCGGGCAGCCAATGCCGCCCGCGCCGATGATCGCGACATGGGCGCCGCGCAGCCGCGCCTGCCCTGCGCCGCCGATTTCGCGCAGCACGATGTGGCGGGCGTAGCGCTCTAGCTGATCGTCGGTGAAATCCATGTCAGACGGTTTGCATGCCGGTGGAGCCGAAGCCGCCGATGCCGCGCACCGTTTCATCCAGTGACTCTACCTCGACCATGCGGCCAAGCTGCACGGGGGCGATGATGAGCTGGGCGATACGGTCGCCGCGCTTGATCTCGAAGGGCTCTGCACCGAGGTTGATGAGGATGATTTTCAGCTCGCCGCGATAATCGCTGTCGATGGTGCCGGGGGTGTTGGGCAGGGAAATGCCATGCTTGAGCGCGAGGCCGGAGCGGGGGCGCACCTGGACTTCAAAGCCTTCCGGGATGGCCAGCGCAAGGCCGGTGGCGACGGCATGGCGCCCCATGCTGGGGAGCGTCACATCTTCGGCGGAGACGACATCCATGCCCGCAGCGCCAGCGGTGGCATAAGCAGGGAGGGGCAGATCCTGGCCATGCGGCAGACGCTTTACCGCAATATCAATCATCGGCCAGTTCATCGGCAATCCTTTCAATCAGCTTTGTCGCGACCGATGCTTTGGGCATTTGCGGCCATGTCTCGACGCCTTGCGCGGTGACGAGATGCACCTGGTTGGAGGCGCCGCCCATCACATCGCCCGAGACATCATTGGCGATGATCCAGTCCGCGCCCTTGCGGCTGCGCTTGGCGATGGCGTGATCGACGACCTTCTCCGTCTCGGCAGCGAAGCCGATGAGCAGGGCGGGGCGATTGGCGTGGCGGGCTAAGGTCGCAAGAATGTCTGGATTCTCGCTGAGGGCGAGCGGGGCGGGCTGGCCGGAGCCGTCCTTCTTGATCTTCTGGTCGACCGCATCGGCAGCGCGCCAATCAGCCACGGCGGCGACCATGATGGCGACATCGGCAGGCAGGGCAGACTCGACGGCGGCGAGCATCTCGCGCGCGGTTTCCACATCTATGCGGGTGACGCCGCGCGGGGTGGGGAGCATCACCGGGCCGGAGACGAGCGTGACGCGCGCGCCAGCCTGTGCGGCGGCGGCGGCGATGGCGAAGCCCTGCTGGCCCGAGGAGCGATTGGCAATGTAGCGCACGGGGTCGATGGGCTCGTGGGTGGGGCCTGCTGTCACGAGCACATGGCGGCCGATGAGATTGGCGCGGCTGAGGTCCGGCGCGTTGATCGTGCGGCTGGTGTCGGTGAGCAGAGGCGTTTGGCCAGCGCCGTCCGCGAGCAGGCGCTCGATTTCGTCGGTGATTTCGGGCGGCTCGGGCAGGCGGCCCTTGCCCCATTCATTGCAGGCCATTGAGCCGATCGCGGGCTCCATGATGTGGACGCCATCGGCGCGCAGCTGATCAAGGTTCCGCTGCGTTGCCTTGTGGTGCCACATCCGCACATTCATGGCGGGCACGGCGAGGACGGGCTTGTCCGTTGCGAGCAGGAGCGTGGTGGCTAGGTCATCCGCGAGGCCGCCCGCCATTTTGGCGAGGATGTTCGCGGTGGCGGGGGCGACGACAATGAGGTCCGCCTCGCGGCTCAGCTGGATATGGCCAATCTCGCGCTCGGCCTTAAGATCGAACAGGTCGTCATAGACATTATCCCCGGTCATCACGCCGAAGCTGAGGGGGGTGACGAACTGCTTGGCGCTTTCCGTCAACACCGCGCGCACGGCGATCTCCCGGCGCTTGAGCAGGCGCACAAGCTCCAGCGCCTTATAGGCGGCGATCCCGCCGGAGACGATGAGGAGGATGCGGCGTTGGGTCATAGGGAGGTTACATAGTCATTCATGCGCGGTGGGGCCAGCGGGGTGGACAAATTCGAGGGCTGGGCGGGACGACGGCTATCGGGCATTTCGTTTAGAAGCTGTCGGCCCGAAGATGGCGATGTTTCTGCCGGTGAAAAGCCAAGGATTTGCGTCCAACCAGACCTCACCTTAATCGTCACCCCAGCGAAGGCTGGGGTCTGGAGCAGTGACAGCGCAAGCTCTTACAAGTCACGTTGCCGGCGATGGCAAGGGCGATGTCGTCGTGGCGCTCCGCCGGGACGAGGCGCGTAAGTGAGGTGTAGCCGCCTCGCGTCATAACGCACCGTGGCGCGCCCACGCGGCAGATGCCAGCCTGCGCTGGCATGACGACGGAATTTTGACTGCGCTTGAACTGCGCGCCAAAGTCGTCGGCTGGGTGCCGAGGCAGGAAGGCAGGTGGACCCCGGGTCAAAGCCCGGCGTGACGTT